>PWVY01000239.1 GCA_003561665.1 Thermoplasmata archaeon | reverse complement strand
TGGGCCACGATGCCCTCCTGCGCCCACACCACCTTCCGCAACTGGCACCAACCCGACCACCAGCACATGTTCACCGGCCTACGCCTGGCAGAGGACGTTCCCACATGACAGACCCCGACTTCGCCAAGGACGTCGAACAAGGGCTCACCGCGCCCAACAAGAACATCCCCCCAAAATGGCTCTACGACGACCGAGGCTCCAAGCTCTTCGAACAAATCACGAAACAGCCCGAGTACTACCTCACCGACGCCGAGCGCCAAATCCTCCAAGACTACGCCCCCAACATCGTGAACGCCTGCCCCTCCCCCCTTTGCTTGATCGAGCTGGGCTCAGGAAGCGCCAACAAGACCCACACCCTCATCGACGCCATCCTCCAACGACAAGACACCGCCACGTACACGCCCATCGACATCAGCGATAAAGGGCTCCAAATGGCCAAAGAACGATTCAAAACGAACCCGCGCGTCACCGTGAAACCCCTCCAAGGCACCTTCCAAGAAGGCCTACGAACCAACCCCTCCCCCGACGAAGCGCGCCTGATCGCCTTCATCGGCTCCAGCATCGGGAACATGCCCCTACCAAGCCAAGAAACCCTCCTCTCCAACATCCAAGCCACCATGCGCCCCAACGACCGGCTCCTGCTCGGCACCGACCTCGTCAAAGACCAAAAAACCCTCCTCCAAGCCTACGACGATGAAGAAGGCATCACGGAAGCCTTCACCCTCAACCTATTAGCCCGCATCAACCGCGAACTTGGCGGCACGTTCAACCTCGACGCCTTCCAACACACCGCCACCTACAACGAAACCAAAGCCGCCATCGTCATCTACGCCGAAAGCCTCCAAGACCAAACCGTCACCATCCACGACCTCGACCTCACCCTCCACTTCCAGGAAGGCGAACGCATCCACACCGAAGACTCCCACAAATACACCCCCCAAAAGATCAACCGCCTCCTCCACGCCGCCAACCTCACCCGGGAGCAAACCTACCACGACGAAGACGAACGCTTCGCCCTTCACCTCCTCCAACAAGCCCACTAACCGGGCGTCCACGCCCCCGTCAACACCAACACCGGCTCCTCCCCCCTACCCAACAACCCACGCTCACGCAACGCATCACCCCCCGCCAACGCCGTCGCCGACGAAGCCTCCACCAACACCCCACGCCTGTGCAAACGCTCCATCGCCCCCCGCGTCTTATCCTCCGTGACGCTCACCGCGCACCCACCCGAAGCCTCCAACGCATCCACCACCTGCCCCAAGCGAGGAGGCTCAGGCACCAACAACCCATCCGCCAACCGGTTCTCCCCCTCCACATCGTTCCCAAACCGCGCCGCGATCGGATCCACCCCCGCCGCTTGCACCGCGAAGATCGCAGGCACCTCCTCGATCACGCCCCCACGCCGCAACCGATCAAACCCCTCAAAGCACCCCAACACGATGCTCCCCATCGCGCACGGCGTCACCACCGCATCCGGCACACCCCCCACCTGTTCCACCAACTCGAACGCGATCGACGAACACCCCTCCACGAAGAACGGCGGATACGTATGACTCGCGTAATACGTTCCCTCCTCCCGTTTCGCCTCCTTCACCGCCGCCTCAGTCACGCTCGACCTTGGGCCCTCGACCACGCGCACGTCCGCCCCAAGGGCCTCCATCCTGGCCCGCTTAGCATCCGTGACATGCGCCGGGCTGAACACCACGCACTCCAAGCCCGCCCGAGCCGCGTACGCCGCAACCGCGGCGCCAGCGTTCCCGCTTGAGTCCTCCACCACCCGGGACGCCCCCACCCAGTTGGCCGCATACGAGACCACCACGCTCGCCCCACGGTCTTTGAAGGACCCCGTGGGGTTTAGCCCCTCCAGCTTCAACCAAGCCCCCAAGCTCTCCTCCTGGACCAACGGGGTGCCCCCCTCGCCAAGGGAGACGAAACCCTCACCCAACCCCAAAGCGGAGCTGAACCGTGAAAGGCCCGCGCCTGACGCACCCGAAAGGGAGCCCACGACGCGGCCCAAAGGCTCGACGCGATCCAACGGCCCCCCGCACGGGCAACGGGCCACGGAACCCTCATGCTCCCTCTCACACCAGGCGCACGACAGTCGCGGAAGCAAATCCATGAGGGCCCACAGCCCTCGCTCCCGTTAGCCTATCGCTCAAGCCAACCCTCCCGATCGGGCCAAGGGACCGGGATCGTCATCGCGCGTTGTTCCAGTACGTGGCCCGCAACTGGTACGTGAACTCCTTGTACGCGGCGGCCTCCTCCTTGTCCTCGGGCACGTCCAAGTCGTCCTCGATGAGGGCCCAAGCCGTGTCCCCGATGATGCTCGTGTCCACATGGCCCCACTGCGCGGTCAACCAGGGGGCACCGGGCGGGTGCGTGTGGTCGCCGTTCCAGTGGAGGCCCGCGACGTACCCGTCCCATTCGGGCAGAATCGCGGTCTTGTTCAGCGCGGCGCGAACGTCCGCGTTCGTGATGCCCCCGTTGAGCTCGGGCACGAGGTCCCCGTCCTCGATGCCATCGTGGTGCTCGGCGTGCTCGCGAACCTCGTGAATGCTTGCAGCGGCGACGCCTGCGGCGGTGGGCGCGCTGAAGCTTGTGCCCGCGGTTCGTCGGTAGTCGTCCTCGGTGGTGGCGGGGCTGGCGGCCTCGACCGTGTACTGGGCCACGAAGTCAGGGTACATGTTGGTGCTCATGACCTCTTTGCCTTGTCCGTCGTTCTGGCTCCCGCTGATGCTTAGCACCCATGGAGCACCGTCGGTGGCTCCGGTGGGGTTCGTGTTGGGGTCGTTCCCGCTGCTGACGAACACCATCTTGCCCTGATCGTAGGCGTGCTTGGACCACTCGTGGAATTGGCTGTTCACGGGCGGGTTCCCGTTAAGCCCCATGGAGACGCTTACAACATCGATCCAGGGTTGTTGTGCGGCCCATTCCATGCCTTCGGTGATGTGTTCGAAGTGGTCTTCGGTGTTGAAGGACAACAACGCGGAGACCTGCACCGACACGATGATCGCGTCGGGGAAGTTGTCGAGCACGGTGCTGGTGGTTGCGGTCCCGTGTGTCCCGGTGTCGAGGATTGGTGGGTTCGCGTTGTCGTCATCGAAACTGATGGAGAGCACGTTCGTGTCCTCGAAGTAGACGAGTTCCTCGTGATCGATGTCGTTCCATGCGTCCCTATCGTACCGGTAACTGTTGACGCGTTGCTCGTAGGTGCCCTCGTCGGAGAGTTGCACTGTTCTGGGTTCGTGCTCTTCCTCACCGGTCACGTTGGGGAACTCGTGCACGGGCACGTTGATGCCGGGGCGTTGGTAGATGGGGTGGTAGGGGTTGATGCCGGTGTCGATGACGGCGACCACGGTTCGGGCGCCATCGTCGAAGTCCTTCTGGTGTGCGTACACGCTCGTGGACGCGGTGAACGTGTTGTCCTCTTCGTCCTGGATGTTGACGGTGACGGTGTGTTCGCCTCGTTCGTGGAACGTGACCGTGGCCGTGGTTCCATCTTCGTCGATCGTGGCCTCCGTGCTGGCCTCCCAGGTGTAGGTGAGATCGCCCTCGCCTCCGTGCGCGTTGGCTTGGAACGTGGTCTCGTCCTCCACGAGGATCGTTTCCTCCGGGGCGTCGATGGTGCCTTGAAGGGGGAGCGTGGCCTCGATGGGGAAGTCGATGTGGGAGGCGTGGTCGTCCTCGTACCCGATGATGTACGCGGTCGTTGCGTTCTCGGCGACGAGTTCAGCGCGCAGCGTACCGGGCTCAAGGTCCCGGAAGTTGGGTTCGATGTCGAAGTTGATCGGGATCCAGCCCTCGTCGAGCAGGATGACTCGTTCTTGCACGTCGTACCCGAGCACGTCATCGTTCGCGTAGAGGGTTAAGTTGAGCGTGATCGTGCCCACGGTCTCATCGTGGACGGTTCCTACGGGCGTGCTGGAGGGGAACTGCATGTAGATGGTGGCGTCCACGTTCGCTTCGTCCTCGAGCGTTACGCCGGGGTTGGTGGGGGCTTCGGCGGGCCAGACGTCTTCGACCTCGAGCACGGTCGTGTCCGTGTGGTGGTTGGTGGTGGCCACGAGGGCTCCAAGCAGGTTCCAGCCGACGCCGCTGCTTTCGCTCTCGTGGTCGAACTCGTTCATGAAGCGCTCGTGGTCCTCGCCGCGGTTGTGCAGGTAGAACGTTTGCGTCTCGGAGAGGTCCAGGGTTTCCGTTTGACTGGCGGTGTTCCCGCTAAGGTCCTCGACCGTGACGGTCACGAGGGGGGAAGAGCCTGGTGTGAGGTGCGTGAGCGTGACCTCGTGCTCGGTGCCGAGGCTCGTGGTGTGCTCTTGCTCGTGAACGGTGACTTCGCCTGTGGTGGGGGTGTTCGTGGTCCATGCGATTTGGGCCGCGGTGGATCCTTCGAGGGTGCGGAGGTCCTCGATGGTGGGGTCGCTGATCTGGGCTTCCGTCTTCGTGGTGATGGTCACCTCGTCGCTTTCGAGGACGGTGTCCCCGTTCATGGCGACCGCGGCCACGTCGAACGTGTATGCTGTGTCAGGGTCGAGGTCCGTGACGAGGGTTGTGTTCTCGTCCGGTTCCGCGATGGCGGCATCGTCTTGGTGGACGCGGTAGTGGTCGATCCCTGGCACGTCCGTCCATTCGAGCTGGATGTACGTGTCGCCGGTGGTGGAAGCGTCCAGTTCGATCCCGCTGGTGCCATCGGGGACGGTGATGTCGAGGTGGGAGGGGAAGTCGGTGCTGTCGAAGAGGATTGCGTGCACGGCGCTGGAGTCCACGTGCACAGGCTGGACCATGAACGTGAGGTCTTCCCCTTGCAGTGTGACCCCGGAGAAGGTGGCCGTGACTTGGATGGGCTCGCCGAGGGGGGCAAGGTCGCCTCGGACCTCTTCGATGTGGGCGACTTCTTCCCCGTCGGAGAAGAGCGTTAGCTCCCATGCTGGCGCGATGAGGGCATCGTAGGCGCTTGCGGCCCAGAAGGTGACATCCACGTTCGCGTTCTGTACGTTGTATCCTTCCTCGGGGGACCATTCCCAGTTGGCATCCCAGATCGTGTTCGGGTTCGCTCCTGTCGCGGCCCAGGGGGAGTACCATATGCTGGGAACGTCACCGTCGGGTTCTTGTTGGCTCATGTTGGATTCGCCGAGGATGAGGTCGGCTTGCCCAAGGCCCGTGGGTTCGCCGTGAAGGTAAAGCGTCACGTCGTCGGTGATGGCATCTTCGGGAGCTTCAGGGTCGTCCCCGTTGTCGGTCTCAGCGGGAGCCGTGAGGGTGTATGTTCCTGCGGCGCCGGACCAGTAGAAGATGCGGGCTTCGGTGGCTTCATCGGGTATGACGTCGGCTTCGTCCCCGGGTGTTGCATGGCAGTCGAGTTCGTCCCCGTTCTCGTCGTGCCAGCACACATCGAAGTCGTCGCCGGGGTTGGAGCCTTCAAGGGTGTACGCTTCCTCTTGGCAGGCCTCAGGGATGTCCTCGGTGGTCATGCTGACACCTTCGACGCCGACGCCGACGAGGCCCACGAGCAGGGTGTTGGTCCGATCCAACGAGCACGCGGGATCGTCTTGGGCCCCGGCAAGCGGGGCAGAAGCGGTTACGAGCACGAGCGTGAACGCGAGCGTGAGGGTGAAGGCGTGTACGTTCTCCAACGGGGTGACCTCCCAACGGGGTGTGAAGAACCGTTTCAGGGGTCTTGAGTGTATGGGTGTCGCGTGGGCAACAGGTGGGGTTCCCGTTCGAGGTGAAGGGTCGTTCACCAGGCTTAAGCGGGGTGTTCGCGTGGTCGGTGACGAATGGACTCGGGGGTGTTGGTGTTCCTCATCGTCGCCGGTTTCCTGGCGGCGTTCATCGATTCGATGGTTGGGGGAGGCGGAGCTATTTCGATCCCTGCGTTCCTCATCGCGGGGTTGCCGCCTCACACTGCGTTGGGTACGAACAAGTTGGCCGCCAGCGCGTCAAGCTTCTCGGCGACGGTTCAGTACGCTCGCGCGGGCACGCTTGTTCCCAGGCTTTGCTTCTTGATGGTTCCCTTCTCGGCGTTGGGTGCCGTGGTGGGTGTTGAGATCATCTTAGCCCTGGACCCCTCCATCGTGGAGGGGCTGGTCATCGTGTTGATGGGCGTGATGACGGTGTACGTGTTGTGGCGCAAGGAGTTCGGGGCGGTCGACACGTTCGGGGGCGCCTCGTGGCGATCGGTCGCGCTCGCGACGGTGTTGGGGTTCTTGATCGGTGCCTATGATGGGTTCTTGGGGCCGGGTTCGGGGAGTTTCTTCATCTTCATGCTGATCGGGGTTTTAGGGTTCGGGTTCGTTCGCGCAGCGGGTCATGGGCGCGTGTTGAACCTTGGAGCGAACGTGGCTGCGCTCGCGTACTTTTGGGTTCACGGTCAGGTGTTGATCGTTGAGGGGGCTACGATGGGCGTGGGCATGTTGGGGGGGGCGTGGTTGGGGGCCAGGACGGGGATCCGGTACGGTTCGACGTGGTTGAAGCCGTTGTTCGTGATCATCACGGTCGTGATGATGGCTCGCCTTCTGGGCTTCCCGTCGGCGGTTTGGTGAGCCTTGGAGGGGGTTACTAACCGAGAGCTTCAGGCACATCTATATGAACGTTGGGGGGCTCATTGTTTACGATGGAGTTCCTGCTCCGCTCCGAGCTGGATGATGAGACTGAGCGGGA
>PWVY01000158.1 GCA_003561665.1 Thermoplasmata archaeon | reverse complement strand
GAGCACGCCCCCCGATTCCCCGTGCCCACCCTCGTCGCTCCCTAAACCCCGCAAGCCAGCACCCGCTCCCCGCTCCAGCTCCAGCCCACGAGCCCGAACGCCTATAAACACCAGCACCGCCTCACGCCTCCCGATGACGACCACCCTCGTCAACAACCCCATCCACCCCGCTGGCATCCAACACCTCGAAAACGAAGGCCACGATGTCATCCAAGGCCCCCTAGAAGGCGACAAACTCCACCAAGCCCTCAACCAAGCCCACGGCCTCATCGTCCGCTCCGGCACCACCGTCACCCCCCAACTCCTCGACCAAGCCCCACACCTTGCGGCCATCGCCCGCGCCGGCGTCGGCGTCGACAACATCGACCTCGACGCTTGCAAGCAACGCGAGATCACCGTCTTCAACACGCCCAACGCCAGCACCAACGCCGTCGCCGAACTCACCCTCACGCACATGCTCAACGTCGCGCGCCACATCCCCCACGCCCTCCCCGCCACCAAGAACGGCGAATGGGTCAAGAAAGACTGCCGCGGGTTCGAACTCCACGGGAAAACCCTCGGCATCATCGGGCTCGGCCGCATCGGCGCCCGCGTTGCAACCCTCGCCAAAGCCCTCGGCATGACCGTCCACGCGCACGACCCCTACGTTGAACCCAACCACCCCCACACCGAGAAGATCCAACACCTCCACGACGACCCCCACGATTTAGCCCCCCTCGTCGACATCCTCACCGTGCACACCCCCCTAACCCCCACGACCGAAGGCATCATCGACGCCACATTCTTCCAGAACGCCAACGGCATCGTCGTCATCAACACCAGCCGCGGCGGCATCATCGATGAAGACGCCCTCCTCGACGCCCTCAACGACGGCACCGTGCTCGGTGCCGGGCTTGACGTGTTCGAAACCGAACCCCCCGGAGCCATGCCCCTGCTCGACCATCCCCGCGTCAGCGCGACCCCCCACATCGGTGCGCAAACCGAGGAAGCCCAACGCAACGCCGCCACCCTCGCCGCTCAGGGCATCATCGACACCCTGCAAGGGGACCCCCCTGAAACGAAGCTCGTGTAGGTTGCAACCTTTCCATTGCGAGGGCGTCATGCTTACGTTCGTGCGTGTGCGCTGCAGCGCAGGAGATTCGAATGCAAACGCTACCCACTCTTAGAAAAGGCATCCATCCTCCAGACGACGCTGGAAAACCGCTGAGATTCCCCACCTCCTAACGCGCCATAACCCTCTCTAAAATGGGTACAGAGGGCCCCTACGTTCCCTCCTACTCCTCGCGAGGAAGAGGACCCTTTTCGCGATATCGAAGGTGAGAGAATGACGACGCTTCCTTTTGAGACCCTGTCGGCATCATGGGGTGTGGCGAGCGGGATCGCTGTCTCGCTGCTTGGCCTATACGCGCTGAAGGGTCGGCGCACGAGGCCGAAAGGTGCCTTGGCCTTCGGCCTCTTCGCTTTGCTCTGGGGCATCCAGATCGCCGCGATCAACGCGTCCAGTTTGAACGCGTTCGCCCCCTTCGCGGAGCACCTCTTCCTCATCGCGCTCGTCGCGCTTTTCCCGCTTCCGTATTTCCTTACGGAATTCGCCGCTTCGCAAACGAAAGAACGAGGTCGCCGGTTGGGTTGGAGGTTCGCTCGGGCCGGGACCGCCGCGCTTGCGTTGACCTCCGCGGGGTTGTTTTTGCTTCGACCGAGCCTGCTTTTCGAAGGGACGATGTTCCTTCATGGGTTGTATTACCCCGTCTGGGGGCCGGGCTTCTACGCTCTCGTTTCGATACCGTTCTTCGTTTTCCTCGGTTTGGCCCTTGTGACGTTGCGGGCGTCCCACCTTGAATCGCCGTCCGTGAGGACGCGCCGTTGGTCCGGGCTTCTGCTCGTAGGCTTGGGCATTTATACAGGGTACACGGCGGGGAACCATGTCTTGGTTTACAGCGAGACGGCCTGGGAGCTTGGAGCGGGATCCGATTGGCATGTGATGGGGTACCTCATCGTCTTCGCTCTCCTCAGCACGCTCGTCGTGATTCTAGGTGCGGACGCTGTGCGGCGGTGGAACAAGGCGTATGCGCCCTCGGACCGGAAGCTGGAGGGGTGGATCGCGCTCGGGCTCTTGGTGCCCTTCGCGGCAGGGCTCGGTGAGGAGGCCTTGTTCCTCGCTGGGGTTCCGGATTTCCAAACGGTGGGAGCATGGCGGCTTCTTGGGGTGGGGGTCATCACGTACGGTCTGGCCCGACGCCGTCTCTTCGATCTTCCTCAGCGGTCACGCAGATGGGGCGCCAAGGCCGCCGGTGCAGCCGTGGCCCTCGCGGTGGGGGGTACGATGTTCGGCGTTGGTTCGATCCTAACCGAGAACACGGCGTTCTCTTTCTTCATCGGTGGAGTGATGGCGCTTGGAACGGTTTACCCGGCCGTTGACCGGTCCAAACGATTGCTCGGTGTTAGCGGACGCAACCCTGTTGAAGCATCGGAAGAGCTCTACGAGCAGAAGATCGAAACCTACCGCGCCGCGGTGGAGGACGCGATGGCGCGCGACGCTTTTGAGAGTGATCAGGCCTTCCTTGAAGGGCTTCGGGAGTCGTTCGGGATCAGCCGGGAAGAAGCCCGCATCATCCGATACTTCGCCCGGAATGCCACCGTATCGCGAGGGGCCAACGGCTCCACCTTAGCGTACGACAAGCTACGGCTCCTTGATGAAGGAGCCGGGAGGACCTGGCTGGCCCGTGACCGCTCCCGCGATCGCCTCGTCCTCCTCAAGGAACCCCTCGACCCCTGGCACCGTGAGCCTGCCCTTCTCGAAGCCACCCGCGAAGCCGCCAAGACGGCATCCAACATCCGCCACAAGAACGTCGTGGAGATCGAGCAAATCCTCGAGGAGGACGGACACCCGATCCTCGTCACCCCGCACATCACCGGGGAGACCCTGACGGATGAACTGCGCCGCACAGGAGTCTTGGAGCCTTCCCGAGCCCTGAAGATCATCTTCGATACCGCCCAAGGCCTTCATGCCATCCACGCCGCCGGCCTCGTTCACGGGAACCTCAGACCCGAGCACATCCTTCTCACCCCGGACGGGCGTGCGATCATCTCCGACCTCGGGCTTGCCCCAAGCAAAGACAACTCGGGCACGCGCGTGTTCACGAACCAAGCCGAAGTGAACGGGTATCAGGCCCCAGAGGCGCCCCTGGGTAGCCAAGACCCCGCCGTGGACGTTTATGCCCTCGCCGCCATCCTCCATGCCTGCCTCTACGGATCCCCCCCAGGGGAAGGCACCGTCCAAGCGACCGTCAACGTGCCTCCCAAACTGCAATCCGTCCTCGAGAAAGGCCTCCACAAGGACCCATCCGCTCGCTACCAAGACGCTCACGCCTTCCACACCGCGCTCGAACGTCTCATCACCGACGAACCGCCAACGATCGAAACCTCACCCACATAGAAAGTTGAGAACGATGCCACCGATTCAGCCCCGCCCGATGAACCCCACGCAAGCCATCCCTTGCGCGACGGAAGACGTTATCCCCCATGTCAGCACCTGCTTGGAGGCCTTCCGATGACGAGGCGAACCATCACGATCCTCATCGCGATCACGATCTTGGGGGCCCCCCTCATCGGGGCCCTCAGCAACACGCCCCACGACGATGCAGGAACGGGCGAAGACGCGCCAGATGACCCGGACCGCGCCCTCAACCTCACCCCCGGATCCTACATCGGGAACCTCACCCCAGGCTACCACGCCAACGAGGAAGAAGAAGACCACGAATCGTACGACCACGACAACGTCACCCGAGACCAAGACTGGTACAGAGCCGTGTACGAGGAAGAAACGCCCATCGCCTGCACCGAAGTTCACTTCTCAACGGATGACAAACCCCACAACGAGACCCGCACCCACCTCAACCAGCCCGCGCTCGACAGGGCCTGGATCAACGCCACCACGAACGCAACGGGGACCACCCTCGCCATGGCCGGGCCAGACGCAACCGGCGCCGTCTTCGGGCTAAAAGCGCTCGACCCACCCCGCGTCACTCCATACACCCTCGAGTTCAACGTCACAACGCTCCAACAGGCTGAAGGCGCCGGCCACGAAGAAACCGTGCCCGGGCCCTGCTTCGGCGACGCGCTGACCCCCGGGGATGTGCACACCTGGGACTTCGAAGCCCAGGAAGGAGATTTCCTGTTCCTCAGCTTCGGGACCGAACAAGACCGAACGGACTGGCTCACCCTCACCGCACCCAACGGGACCCAAGCCGGCTCCATCACGTCAGAAGACGACATCGGGCTAGGCGCGAAAACGCTCAACGCGACAGGGACCTGGACCCTCACCGCTGAAGCTCCCCCAATCATCGCCCTACTCTCTGGACAATCCAACTACCTCATCGGGTTCACCCTGCTCTCCGAGATCGCGATCGCCGGCCCCAACGACGATGACGACGACGAGGACCCACGCAGGCCATGCCGACCCCACTGCATGTGACAGAACCCCCCACACCCACCGACTCGCCCTGAGAACGCCACGCCCAAGCCCCCGCGCCCTCGTGCTTGCGAGAACCAACAACGACCACCTCTGCCTTGCATCCTTCCCCGGTCGCTTCACAATGCCTCCCTTGCATCGCTGCAACCTTGAAGACCCAGACCCCACAAAGGACACCGTGGCCGGTGGCCTACACCGTCTCGTGCACCTCTCTCCCCACCCCACCCCCCATCGGCCAGGGTGGGCCGGCCAACCACCGGCCCACCCCCTCTCCCCAACCGGCGACCACCAACTTTCCCAGCCGGGTTCAGAGGAGGACCTGGAGGACACCAACATACCCTCCATGCGCATCGCCTAGGTCATCGACCCCATGCCTTCTCGCGCAAGCCGTGACGACTCACCACCGTTAAGTTCCTATACCCCCGGCCTTTACCAGCGAGCGAAATGGCCGGAATCCCCGAGGCATACCTCCCGGTTCTGATGATGACGATCATCGGAGCCCTCGTCATCATGATCGCCATCGGGCTCTCTCGTTTCATCACGCCAACCCGGCCAACACGCGAGAAACTGACCGCGTACGAAAGCGGAGAGGAACCCATCGGCGGGGGTCAAGGCCCCGTCGACGTGCAGTACTACCTGTACGTTCTCGTGTTCCTCATCCTCGACGTCGAAGCGATCTTCCTGATCCCGTTCGTCGTCGCGTTCGCTGATCTCAGCTTGACGGCCATCGTCGTCGGCGCCGTCTTCGTACTCCTCCTCCTTGACGGGTGGGTGTACGCCATCAAGAAGGGGGCCCTATCATGGCAAGGATCGTAAAACCCGGAAGCCCGGACGAAGGCATCTTCCTCACCAGCCTCGACAAGATGTTCAAATGGGGCCGAGCCAACTCGCTCTGGCCCCTCCAGTTCGGTCTCGCATGCTGCGCCATCGAGATGATGGCCACCATGGGGCCTCACCACGACATCGCCCGCTTCGGGAGCGAGGTCTTCCGCGCCACGCCCCGCCAAGCCGACCTGATGATCGTGCCCGGCACCGTGTGCAAGAAGATGGCCCCCCGCGTCCGAAAGCTCTACGACCAGATGCCCGAGCCCAAGTACGCCATCGCCATGGGTGCTTGCGCCAGCTGCGGCGGCCCCTACCAGAACTCCTACAGCGTCGTCCAAGGGGTCGACAAGGTCATCCCCGTCGACGTGTACGTTCCCGGATGCCCCCCAAGGCCTGAAGCCCTCATGGACGGCCTCATCCGGCTACAAGACAAGATCATGCAGGACCCCGAGCCAGACATCCGGTTCGCCAAGAGCCCCACTCCTGAGGTCGAGACTGGAGAGACGGAAGCTAAAGCTCGACGTGACTGGGAGATCGGTCAAACCGAAGGAGGCCAAAGCGCGTGAGCCTTGCCGAGGATGTCATCGAGACCGTCCCCGAAGAG
This sequence comes from Thermoplasmata archaeon, assembly GCA_003561665.1. Classification (GTDB taxonomy): domain Archaea; phylum Thermoplasmatota; class SW-10-69-26; order SW-10-69-26; family SW-10-69-26; genus PWVY01. The sequence continues at coordinate 790 of PWVY01000158.1, read as the reverse complement.
ACCGTCATCGAGGTCACCAAGCAAAACGACAAGCCTCTCATCGTCACGAGCCCCGAACACATTCTCACCATCCTCGAGACGGCCCAACAAAGCGGGTTCGATCACCTCGCTTGCCTCACGGCGGTCGACTGGCCCAAAGATGAACTCGAGGACAACGCCGCATGGCTCGGGTTCCAAACCGAGCCCGAAGACGACGAAGAGGACCCCATCCCTCAACCCTCACGAGGCTGGGAACTCGACGACGTCAACGAAGGCCTCATGGAAGTGGTCTACAACCTCTACTCGTACGACGAAGGAGACCACCTATGCGTCCAAGTCTGGGTCCCCCGAGAACTCGAGGAGTGCCGGGTACCCAGCGCGACAAGCCTCTGGAACGGAGCCAACTGGCACGAGCGCGAAGTGTACGACCTTTACGGAGTCACGTTCGAAGGCCATCCCGACATGAAACGCATGTTCATGCCTGAAGATTGGGAAGGCCACCCTCACAGGAAGGACTACGACCTCACCGAGCAGCAGTACATCTACCGCGAAGGCGGCGTGGACAAAGTGACCAAGGACGCAGGCAAGGGGTGGTGACCCATGACAGAGATGGAACAACAACCCAAACGGCGCTTGATGACGCTCAACGTGGGCCCCCAGCACCCAGCCACGCACGGCGTCCTGCGCATGAAGATGCTCCTCGACGGTGAACGCATCGAGGCCTGGTTGGAGCCGGGCGAGGCCGTCGCCGACGCCGAGGCGCTCGACCTCACGGGCGCCGTGGTGATCCCGGGCTTGATCGACGCCCACT
>PWVY01000330.1 GCA_003561665.1 Thermoplasmata archaeon | reverse complement strand
GTCATCGCGCCCGGAGCCTCCGTCCTCAGCGTCGACGGTGGCACCACCAGCGGGTACCAATCCATGAGCGGCACCAGCATGGCCGCCCCCCATGTGAGCGGGGGTGTTGGCCTGTTCATCGACGCCAACGGCCACCCCGGCGATCACGCAACGATGGAGCAACTCGTCCGCGACACCGCGGATGACATCGGCCTAAGCTCGGACCGACAAGGCGATGGACAACTCAACGCGGGCGCGCTCGTGGCCGCTGGCGATGGCGACCCCGTAGGCCCCACCGCCAGCTTCACCAGTGACTGCACCGAGCTCTCCTGCACGTTCGATGCCTCCGACAGCACGGGCGACATCAGCGCGTACGACTGGGACTTCGGCGACGCCAACACCGGCACAGGCGAAGTCACCGATCACACCTACGCAGACGATGGCACGTACACCGTGACGCTCACCGTCACGGACACCGACGGTCAAACCGATACGGAATCCCAGGCCGTGACCGTCTCCAGCGACGATGAGGACCCACCCGAAGGCACGCTCTTCTTCGACGGGTTCGAAGACGGCGCCCTAGACCCCTGGACAGAGTCCGGGGACAACAGCCTCTGGCGCGTGACCGACGAGTGCGTAAGCGTGTACGATGGGGACTGGATGCTCGCCTTCTCGCTTGAGAGCGCGTGCACGTTCGACGACGGGCACGTCATCGGCAGCGCCACAAGCCCCACCATCGACGCCAGCGGGCAAGAGGACCTTGAACTCTCGTTCGCACACTTCTACGAGGTCGAATCGTGGGATGGCGAGTACGACGTGATGCAAGTTCACGTCAGCGCGGATGGAGGGTCCTCGTTCGACGTGATCGCGCAATGGGACGCGCGCGATGGCACCAACAACGACTGGACGTTGGAAACGTTCGACATCAGCGCGTACGCGACCAGTGAACTGGTCATCCAGTTCCACTTCGACAGCATCGATGGCAACTACAACGACTACCTTGGCTGGTACATCGACAACGTCGAAGTCACCGGGGAAGAAAGCGACGACGACGATCCCGACCCCGACGGACCCACCGCGTCCTTCACCAGCGACTGCACGGACCTCTCCTGCACGTTCGACGCCAGCGACAGCCAAGCAGGCGACGGGGCCATCACAAGCTACGACTGGGCCTTCGGCGACGGGAACACAGGCACAGGCGAGGTCACCGACCACGCCTACAGCGAGGACGGCACGTACACGGTCGAGCTCACCGTCACGGACGAGAACGGCCTCACCGACACGGACACGCAGGACGTGACGGTTGAATCCCCCAACGAGCCACCCACCGCCTCGTTCACAAGCGACTGCACCAACCTCGAATGCACGTTCGACGCCAGCGACAGCAGTGACCCTGATGGAGAGATCGTCGCCTACGACTGGGACTTCGGTGACGCCAACACCGGCACCGGTGAAGTCACCGATCACACCTACAGCGAGGACGGCACGTACACGGTCACGCTCACCGTCACGGACGACGACGGAGCCACGGACACGGACACGCAGGACGTAACCGTGAACGAGCCCGAAGCTGCAACCCTCTACGCGGAGGACTTCAGCGATGGCACCGCGGACGGCTGGACCAAAAGCAGCATGGACAACGACCTCTGGCGGTTGGCCGATGACTGCGTGGACGTTCCCGTGCCCACGCACCAGCTCGCCTTCAGCCAAGCATCTACCTGCGACTTCGACGTAGGCCACGCGGAAGGCTGGGTCAACTCGCCCACCGTGGACACCAGCGGGTACGACACGGTCACGCTGGAGTTCTCGCACTTCTACGAGGTTGAGGACTGGAACGGGGAGTACGATGTCATGCAAGTGCAGGTCAGCGACGATGGCGGTTCCAGTTGGGATGTGATCGCGCAATGGGATGCGCGGGATCACACCAACGGTGCGCATGAGTACGTCTCGTTCGACGTAAGCCAGTACGCCAGCACCCAGTTCGAGATACGCTACTACTTCGACACGATCGATGGGAACTACAACGACTACCTTGGCTGGTACATCGACGACATCACCATCGTCGGCGAGTAAACCAAACGGTCTAGCCCGGGGGAGCCCCTTTCCTCCGGTGCCTTCCTTCTCCTCCTTTTCGCATTCCAGGTCAGCTTGCTGTCACGTTCTCGTCGCAATGATCCGGGTTCGGTTCGCCTGGGGTTTGCACCGCGAACCCCCAGCTTAGGCTTCCATCCGGGCACCGCTGGTGCGAGGAATCGCTTGGTCGCGAATCCGTGAGGCTGGGAGAGGCATCCAGCACGTTGCCCACCGGAGGCTTGAGTTGAACGATCTCGCCCTGGGTCTTGAAGAAGCCCTCGTCAAGGAGGATCTGGAGATGGCCCTCCCCCGGCACCGCCGTGCCGTCCTCGATGATGGACGTGTCTCCTGAGTTCTCGCCCGTGATGCGCCACTGGGAAAGATCGAACGCTTCGTCGTTCGCGTTGTACACCTCGACCCACTGCTCCCCTCCAAGGTCCGTGGTGGGCGGGTTCAGTTGCACCTCGTTAAGCCAGAGATCGCACGTGGGATCATCGAGGATGGCGAACCCCCGAACGCGCGTCTCCCACTCCACGGCCGCACCGTCCAGAAGCTCCAGCTCGAGCACATACTCCCCTGGCTCCTCCACGACGCCGAAGGGTGTCCCTAGGGTGGGATCGTCAACCTCGATCCGATGTAGGAGGGTGCCGTCTGGTGCGATGAGGCCAGCTTGGAACCGGAAGGAGTACGCAGCCTCGATCTCGATGTCATCCTCTTCGACGAGGACCCCGGCTTCGGCAGGCTCGTACGCTAATCCCAGGCTCAACGCACGGTGACAGGGGCTAACCTCGAAGGGGATGTGCTCGTGGTCCGGGGCAGGCACGGCCTCAGGCCAGAGGTGCTTGCCGAACCCGAACAGGCTCGCCTCGAAGCTCCCCTCCGTCCAATCCAACGAGGTCTGCATCGTCTCCGCAGCCGACGCGGTGCCTGCGACGCCAAGCGTGACGAACGCTATGGCTACGAGCAAGGCGAGGCGTCCTGGAGTCCACCCTTTGCGCAACGGAACCTCCCCTTAGCCCTCAGGACGCCCCTTCTTTTTAATTGTTCGCAGCCGATGAATGAGGTTTTGGAGAGCCTATATCCGCTTCGGCCCTAACTATTTTCTACAAGCTACACGTTTTTGGTTGCATGGTAGGCACGCGCTTGGGAGTGTTGACGCTAGCGTTTTTCCTTTTGACCTGGACAGCCCCGACCGCCCTCGCACACGATCACTTTGATGAGCTTCCTTCCTGCGAGGAGGCCACTGACGAGGACGCCGTCAAGATCGAGGAGCACTACGTTCGAACCGTGGATGAAACCGTCGAGATTTGGGAAGAAGACAACGAGTTAGAAGGTCTACAGGTCGAAGAGTGCTTGGACGGCGAACCTATCCAGGAGAACGTGGTTCAGCCGGATAAACATAAGGCAACCCTGCCCGGGGATGCTATCGAAAGCGCCGAAGACGCCGTGGATGACGCCATAGGCCTGGCGCTGGATGCTGTTGACCTTGTCTTGGACCTCGCCGGAACCGTGGTGGAACTCGTCCTCGAAATTTGCAATGCGGTCACTGGACCCGGCACTCAATGTTCCGTGTTCTAAGCATCCCCTACGGGGAGGGCGCCGCGAACGCGTGCATGTGCATCATGATTGGGCCGAGTCGCTCGCGTACTCCCCCAAGGTGGTTTGTCCCCCCAGGCCCAGCGCCGACCAACCTTGGGGCTCGCGACCCAACCGGTCAAGAACAGCGTTCACCGTGCCCGGCCCGAACCCCGCAAAGTGGTTGTTCGCGAACACACGGACCCTCTGTAGGTCGTCCACTTTTGCCTCCATCCGAGCGGCCCACGCGTCGATCACCGGCGTCGGGTCGCGCTGGATCCGATCGAACACCTCTAACGATCGGTCACCGATCAATCGGATGTAAGCATCCCTGGTCGTCAACCGAGGCGTGGAGCAGAACGCGTCGTTCTCGCTCCAGGCCCAGGTGACGCCATGTGCTTCAAGCGCTTCGAACACGGCTGGGCTGGCCCAGGAACGATGGCGGGCTTCCAACACCCAAGGAACAGGGAAGGGATCCTCCTCCAACAAGGCCCACAACCGGTCCTCGCCCTCATGGAAGGTGAGCGAGGGAGGCAACTGAACCAGCACCCGATCCAGCTTCTGCCCTAGGGGCTCCATGGACCGGTTGAAGGCCTCCAGCGCGTCCCAGCCCGAATGGAGGCGGAGGCGGGCTTCGTGCGTGAACGCTGAAGGAGCTTTCGCAGTGAAGGAGAACGTCTCCGGTGTGGCTTCGTTCCACTGCTCCACGCGGTCAGGGCTGGGCACCGCGTAGAACGTGCTGTTGATCTCAACCGTGTCGAACACGGTGGCGTACAACTCCAGCATCTGACCGGATCGTGTCCCGGGGGGGTAGAAGGGGCCCACCCAGTCCTTGTAGGACCACCCGCACGTGCCCACACGCAGCTCGTAGGATGTCAACGGGGGCTCATGGGGACAGGATAGGAAAACCCCTTTCGTTGCTCAAAGTTGCGAGAAGCCATCGGGTGCGGGTTCGTGGTAGAACGCGGTGATGAGGTGCGAGAAGCGTTCTTGGACGAGGGGGCATGCGCGCGCGGGGATGTCTTGACAGTCGCCGGAGGCGAAGACGCGCGTTTGCATGGGCCATCCGTCCTCGAAGAAGTTGTACCCGCAGAACGCATCGTTTTGTTCGGTCCCGTTGGCTCCTTCGCAGCGGTCTTGGAAGGCTTGGTCGGTTGCTTCGAACACGTCACGGTCCAGCCGCGTCGTGATGGGGGGGAGGCCTTCGTCGACGAAGAGCGTGCCTTCGGGTGTGTGCGTGAACCCGTCGATCTCGATGTTCGTGGACAGGGCGGCTTCTTGGCTTTCCCACGTCAATTCGTACACGAGGGTCTCGATGGGGGGGTCCAATTCGAAGAAGTGCATGAACCGGTCGTTGGTGCTGTTGTCGAAGGCGATGTTGGGAACCGCGCATAGGGCAACGGCGTTGCTGGTGGCTCCTGGGAGGGGGTTGGGGTCGGTGCTCCAGCCGATGCCGCATTCGACGAAGCCCACGAGTTCTTGTTCGACCGTGTAGGCTTCCGTGGAGGGGGTGCTTGTCAGCACGATGTCGAGGAACGTGATGTCGCCGGGTGCGATGGTGATGGATCGTTCCGCGGGGATGTACCCGTCGGCTTCGATGAGGAGGGTGTAATCGCCGGGGCTGATGAGGGAGAGTGCGAAGGATCCGTCCCCGGCGGTTTGGGTTTCTTGAGAGGTTCCTTGAAGGCGAACGGTGGCATCTTGCACGGCTTCAACGGCTTCGTTCGTGATGATGCCTTCGACCCCTCCTTGGTCGTCGGTGACCTCTGCTCGTTGCATGAGCAAATCGTCGTCTTCGCTGGCCCCGAGGCAACCAGCCAAGAGGGCAAGCCCCACGAGCAGGGGTAGGAGGTTGACTCGCATGGAGCGGGAAAGCGCTGGGGGGGTTATCAAGGTGCTCGATGCGTCATCAAATCGGGTTCCTTGGTGGAGGGCGTCATGCGTCGAGGATGCGGTAGTCGCTGGGCGCGCGTTGGTGGTAGAATGCGGTGATGTAGTGTGTGAATTCTTGTTGCAGGACGGCGCAGGCGCTGGCGATGGTGTCGTAACAGTCGCCGGTGGCGAAGACGCGTTGCACCATGTTGAAGCCGTTCGTTCGAGGGTTCAAGCTGCACCAATCGCTGCCGTCGCTTTCGGCTTCTTCGCAGTTCGTTGTGATGTTGGTTTCGAGGCGTTCCCAGTGTTCCTCGGTGAGGTGAACATGGATGGGGTTGGGACCGCGGGTGTCCATGATGCGGGCATCGGCGACGTTGATGAACCCATCGAGCTCCATGATGCTTCGCAGGGCGGGACTGGTGGCGTCCGTGGAGCCTTCGTCCCATCCCATCTCGTAGATGACCTCCGTGAGGGTGGGGTCGAGGGTGAAGGTGTGCATGAACCGGTCGTTGGTGGCGTTGCCTTCCGTGTAGATGTTGGGCGTGGCGCAGGCGGCGTAGGCGCTGTCTTCGGCGAGGGGTTGCCCGATGCTTGCAGCGTCTTGGCGCCAGCCGATGCCGCACTCGACGAAGCCGACCATGTCGATGGTGTGTTGGTAGGGGGTTTCGTCGGCTTCTTGGGAGAGCACGATGTCCACGGTTTCGACGAGCGCGGCGTGGATGGTGACGACGCGTTCGGTGCCGATGTACCCGTCGGCTTCGATGCGCAGCGTGTATTCTCCGGGGGGGATTTGGCTGATCGCGAACCCTCCGTCCATGGCGGTTTGGGTGGTTTCATCGATCTCGACGAGGTGAACCGTGGCGTCGGGGATGGCCTCGATGGCGGGGTTCGTGACGGTGCCTTCGATGCCGCCGGTGTCGTCCGTGGCCACCGCGCCGGCTTCAAGCGGTTCCTCATCCCCCCCGCCCGTGAGGCAACCGGCCATGAGGAGAACAAGGACCAGTGCGGGGATGCACGCTCGCATGGGATTCATCAGCCGTGTCTCTGGAGCTAAGTGTTTCCCCGCATGCGCCAGGTATGGCATCATCGGGCTTCGGTTCCACCGTCGACGACGAGGGTTTGCCCCGTGACGTAACTGGCGAGTGGGGACAGGAGGAAGAGGATGGCTTGCGCGGCTTCTCTTGGGTCTCCCCATCGGGCAAGCGGTGCCTCGTTCGCAATCTGGTCGTACTCGCTCGTGGTGGCCTCAAGCGTGGGTTGCGTTGCGATGTTCCCAAGGGC
>PWVY01000256.1 GCA_003561665.1 Thermoplasmata archaeon | reverse complement strand
TTGAGGGGTTCGACGCGTAGTCCGGGGAGGAAGGTGATGGGGAAGGTGTTCTCGTTGGTTTCGAGTTGTGTGAGGGCGGTGGGGCCTTCGGTTTGGAGGGTTTCGAGGGCGTGAATGACGGGGGGTGGGAGCTTCATGCCTTCGTCTCGCCAGGCGTCGAGGGCGTCTTGGGGGCTGATCCAGGTTCCGCCTGCGAGTTCGGGGCTTTGGGGGTCGGGTTCTTGGTCGTCGTCGAGGGGGGCGAGGAAGAACTGGGTTCGGAACCGGATGGGGCTAAAGGGGGGCGTAACGACGACGCCGGCGGGGGTGAGTTGGTCGGGGGTGAGGCGTACGCGAATCTCTTCGTGCGTTTCGCGCACGGCGCACCGTTCGAGCGTTCCCAGGGGGGTGTCGTGTTCGTCTTGGTCTTCGACGCCGCCGCCGGGGAAGGCGAAGAAGCCGGGGAAGAAGCTGGCCGTCTTGGGTCGCTGGACGAGGTAGACGTCCTCGCCTCGGGTGAGGATGACGACGGCGCTGGGCTTTGGTTCGGGGGGGTAGCTCACGCCGAAGGGAGGCAGGACCGATAGGATGAACGTTCCGGGTCAGGCGGTGATAGGTCAAGGGAGGGGTTTGGTTGAATTGCCGCCTAAAGCTGGTCGTGGGCTATTTTCTCGCTTGCCTCATCGAGGGTAAGGCACCGACTCTCTCCAAGGTGTTGTTTACCCGCTTCCAAGAGGTCCCGGTCATGCGTTATGAGGATGCTGTCCTCTTCTTGGGCTGCGAGGGATAAAAATTCGGCATCGTAGAACGTTAGCCCCATGGTTTCGGACAGACGACCGCAACGTTCGAGATCGGCCTCGTGGCGCGGATGCTGATCAATCCCCGTGAGGAGCGCCTGGAGCGCTCGGCTCCGTTCGCTAGGGTTTTCTCCGAATACGTCCGGCTGCTTATGGTGTACGATGTTGCCTGCCTCGGAGGAAAGAAGATCGGGAGCCTTGACGAGGTAACCGCCCTGCAGGTAGGTGAAGGCATCGCGCCACCGCGGATGAGAAAGGTTCGCGCCGTCGATGAGAACGCTCGTATCCACCACGATGGATGGGGGATCGTTCATCGGTCTCTGTCCTCTCTCACAAGGTGCGCGGCTGACCGAGGAAGCCGAATCCCAATCTCGGATAATCGTTCGTGACGTTTTTCCGCTCTCAATCGGCGGACCTCTTTCTGGAAGAGGCGTCGAGCTAAGCGGTTGGGGTTGACCCCCAACTCCTCGACGAACGCGAGCGTTTCCTCGTCCTCTCTGAATTGAACGCGCCCTGTCACAACTGTTGTATACGCCTTGTGGATACAAAAATGTATCCCTAATTCCTGTCAAGCCAAAGCCACACGCCTTGCGCGTTCATGCGGGTCTCGAAGCGGAAGGTCTCCTCGTCGTAGATGGCTCTTGCTTCGTCGTACGCGTCCATGAGGCGTTTGACGGTTTCCTCGAACGTGGTCCCTTCCTCGTGCTGCTTTTGGATCCTGGCTGTCCACGTTTCCAGGCCCTCTCGGAAGGCGGGCAGGTGTTCGCTGGCGTCCACGGTTCCGAAGTGCGTCAGGGCGAGGGTTTCGGCTTCGAGGGCGTCTAGACGGTCAAGCGTCCCGTGCCAGGCTTCCAGGTCGAACGCGGGGGGTGGCGTGGTCATAAGCAGGGGCCCGTTGGGGGTTTTGATGCCTGCGGCGTCGCCGGTGTAGACGAGGTTGTGCTCTATGTCGTGGACGTTGTATTGGTGGGGGGCGTGCCCGGGGGCGTCGATGAGTTCCATCTCGCGACCGGCGATGTGGATGGTCTCGCCGCCGGTGACGGTTTCGATGTCGTGTTCTCGGAGGGGTTCGAACGTTCCGTACTCGTGGAACCGTTCGGTTCCGACGGCGCGTTCGACACTTGCTAGGAGTTTATCGACCTTCTCGGGGTCGGTGAGGTAGGGGGCTCCTTTCTCGTGGATGATGGCCTGCGCGTTGGGGCATGCATCGAGCAGGCGCCATGTTGCGCCTGCGTGGTCGAGATGGATGTGCGTGGGGAGAATCTGTGTAACATCTCGGGGGTCGTACCCGATCGTGTGGATGGCGTCGAAGATGGTGTCCGCGTTCACGCTTGGACCGGTTTCTACGATGGCCAGTTCGTCCTCGTCCGGGTGGGGGAGGAGGAACGCGGCGCAGTATTGGGGGAGGCCTAGGCCGCCGGTGTCGACCATGTACGCGGGCCCGGGAATCTCTTGAAGCTTCGCCATGGGTCCTCGTAGGGTGTCCCGGTTGGAAAAACCACGCGGTCACGGAAGCCGGGGGGGTTGTTCGTGCCTTGGTGGGATTATGGGTTCATTCCCATTCCACGGTTCCGGGGGGTTTGTTGGTGACATCGTACGTTACCCGGTTGACGTGGTCTCCCAGGCGGTTCGTGATGCGTGTGCTGATCCTGTCGAGCACGTGGTGGGGGATGCGGGTGAACTCGGCCGTCATCCCGTCCAGGCTTTGCACGGCGCGCACGACGATGGTTTCCCCGTAGGCTCGCACATCGCCTTGCACGCCCACGCTTTGCACGGGCAACAGGGCGGCGAAGTACTGCCAGGGTTCCTCGTCGAGGTCCCCGTCCTCCACGGCGGTTTTTAGCTCTTCTTCCACGATGTGGCAGGCCTCACGGGTGACCTCCACGCGCTTGGGCGTGACCTCGCCAAGGGTTCGAATGGCCAACCCGGGCCCAGGGAAGGGTTGCCGTTCCGCCACGGGCAGATCGAAGTGGCGAGCCAACGTGCGCACCTCGTCCTTGTACAAGTCGTACAAGGGCTCCACGACGGTCAGGTTCATCTCGTCCGGAAGGCCCCCCACGTTGTGGTGGCTTTTGATCGTATCCCGCGCCTCATCCCCGCTTTCGATCCAGTCCGGCGCGATCGTGCCCTGAACGAGGTACTCCGCATCCAGCTCGCGTGCCTCTTCCTCGAAGACGCGGATGAACTCCTCCCCGATCACGCTTCGCTTCTCCTCGGGATCCGTGACGCCTTCAAGCGCGTTGAAGAACCGATCGCGTGCGTCCACGAAGTCAAGCTCGATGCCCATCGACTCGAAGATCTCCCGCACCTGCTCGGGCTCGCCCTTGCGCATCAGCCCCGTGTCCACGAACAAGGCGGTCAAATGTTGAGGAACGGCCTTCCCAGCCAACACGGCCGCGACGGTGCTATCCACGCCCCCGCTACACGCGATGATCGCTGGGCCATCGATCTCGCCCTGGATGGCTTGGACCTGCTCCTTGACGAACGCTTCCGGGTCAACCATGAGGCTCAAGCCTCCACCCCCTACCGGGTACAAGAACGTGATGGGGCCCTCATCCTCGGTGGGCTGGATCGAGGCCTTCTCGGAGTTCATACCCCAGGAGGATCATCCCAACCAACGCAACGCCGGAAGCCGCGTACGCACCCCACAAGAGAGCCTCGACGTCGCAAAGGATGCAAGCCCAAAGCCCCTCGGTCACGACGAAGGCCACAGACAAGACAAACGTGACCACGAACACGGAGAAACCGCCCAATGTCCGCTTCGAGCCTTCCGAAACGAACAGAACGATCAGGCCCACAAGCCCCAGGCCAGCAGGAACAAGCCCCGGCCTGCCCGGCAACTCGAACCCATGCATCACGAGGGGCCCTTGGGGGTCCCTCCTCATGTCTATGAACGGTTCGTACTCCAGCCAGGGCGCTCCCAAGAGGCCGACCAGGGCAGCGTACAAAATCACCGAGACCCGATGGGCAACCGGTAACCCGGTCCAGGCTGCCTTCGCCACGCTCACGGCGTTCAAGAAGAACCCCATGGAGGATCGCCTCGAACCCTCCTTGGCCTCCCGCATCATGAAGGTTCCCTCTCCACGTTCGACCCCCCTCGAACCCAATCCATAAAGACCTTCGACGACGCGTCAACACCGGGAGGCGTTCACAAGAACCATTAAACGGGGCCAGCGCCCCTTCCCGCACGATGAGGACACGCCTCCTCCTGACCACGCTCGGGGTCCTGCTTGCGCTCACCGCAGGATGCCTTGGAGGAGACAACGCCCACACGGCGACCGACAAAGCACCCAACGAAGGAACCATCCTCCTGGGCGCCGAAGGCATCAACACGTCCCTTTTGACCCAGGATCAATACGAGATCCTCCCCAAAGAGATCGCGTACGTCGACGCCTCCACGCCCGACGCGATGGGGGACGATGTGCGCCTCTACGTCGAGATTCACCTCCCCGACGGGGAGGGCCCATGGCCCGTGATCCTCGAATCAAGCCCCTACAACGTGCTCCGAGCCAACGGTCACCTCGACACGTTCCTCGACCACGACCTCGTCGAAACGTACGTCCCCAAAGGCTACGCCGTCCTCCTTGCCCACGTCCGCGGAACCGGCAACAGCGAAGGCTGCATGGACATGATGGGCCCCCGCGAACAAGCCGACCAAGCCGACCTCGTCGAATGGGCCGCAAACCAACCCTTCAGCAACGGGAAGGTCGCCATGCACGGGTTCAGCTACGTCGGCACCACCCCACACGAAGCCGCCATCCACGACCCCGACGGGCTTGAAACCATCATCACCGGCGCAGGCGTCACCAACCAATGGCGCAACACGTACCAAAACGGCGTCCCCTACGACGGCCGCCACTACCCCCTCACCTACCAAGCCCTCGTCGGGACCCCACCACCGACGAACATCGACCAAGGCCCCGACTGGGCCACGAACACCGCCAAGAACGCCTGCGGGCAAGAAGACGCCATCGAAGCCATGAGCCCCGGCACGTACGAGAAAGGCCTCTACACCGAGTACTGGGACGAACGCAACCTCACCAAAGGCGCCGCCCACGTCACCGTGCCCATGCTCTACATGCAAGGCTTCACCGATCGTGCCGTCAACCCCATGGAAGCCATCGACTGGTTCAACGACATCAACACCCCCAAGAAAGGGCTCTTCCACCAAGCCGGCCACACCTACCCACCCCGTGCAGATTACGCCATCATCGAGCACGCCTGGATGGACCGCTGGCTCAAAGGCATCGAGAACGGCATCATGAACACGCCCACCGTCGAAGTGCAAACCAACACGGACACGGTCCGCACCGGTGACGCCTGGCCCCCCACGAACCCCCAACACCAGCGCTTGAACCTCACCGAAACAAACCTCACCCTGGACGCAGCCCCCCAAGGCGAAGCCACGTACCTTGCCGACATGGCCCGCAACCCCATCCCTGGCCCCGCAGGCACCATCGCTGATGCCACGCCAGCCAGCGACGCCTACCATGACCCCGCAGAACCGGCCGGGTACCCAAGCCGCCTCTCGTGGACGGGTCCCGCGTTCGATGCGCCCGTGCACATGGCAGGGCCCCTCGTGTTGAACCTGAACGCGAGCGTTGACGCCGAGAACACGTACTTCCTGTTCGACGCGTACGATGAGTCCCCTCAAGGGGAGCGAACATGGATCGCGGAGGGGTGGTTCAACGCGCACCTTCGCGACGGGTTCGATCAAAGCGCGCCCCTCACACCGTATGAACCCTACCGTTTCACCATCACGTTCGAGCCCCGCGAGTGGGTGTTCGAGGAAGGGCACAAGCTGGTGCTTGAGGTGAACGGCCATGATGATCGCGTGTACCCGATCGATGAGTTCGTGACGGTGAACACGATCCACGTGGGACCGCAGGGATCCTCGATCGATATCCCCGTTCTCGAGGATCCTCCCCTTTCCGCGCTCCCTGATTCGATGTGACGCCCCGGCGTCCTGCAGGGGGATGGGCGCAAGGTTCCTAAGGAGCGATGCGTTGCATCCCTGCGTGAAAGATACCGTCATCGGCGTCATCGGGGCTTTCGTCATCGTCGGTTCGATGACGGGAGCGATCACGTTCTTGGAGGAAGAGGAGATCGAGGATGGGGCTCCTGCAGCGTTGGATCAGACCCGTTGGGTGGGGGAGGATTGTCGTTCGGTGACGCTTGCGTGGGAGGTTGAAGCGGGAGCGATGTAGGGGTTTGTTGAACCGTGGACCGTCCGGGAAGGCCCTGGGGAGATGGGGGAGTTCCGGTTGGTGGCGTGGGAGTGCAGCGAGAACACGGTGAACAACGTGGACGAGGGGAGCCAAGCGGGCGCGTTAGCGCTTGTTATGGTGGATGAGCCGGAGAATGAGCGCAACGTGAGCGTCGGCGATTGGCGCGCTTCCCCGGAGATCGTGCGGGTTCCGGGGGGAGCGGTGGGGGATGCGTTCGTGGAGCATGGGTTCCCGGTTTCGTCGGGCACGGTGTCGGTTGACGTGACGGATGCGTTGGCGGCGGCTCAGGTCGAGGCGTTGATCGAGACGGGGGATGGAACGGTGGAGGTTTCGGGCGTGTTCATGGGGGTAGGGGAGCAGGTTGAGGAGCAAAGCGCGATCGTAGCGCCGGGGGATGACGTGTTCAGCGTGCTGGTTGGGAGCGCGAGCGGGGAATCGCGGGAGGCGTTCGATGTGAGCGTGGAGTCCTCGGGAGAAACGTGGTTGGACCGGTTGGGGTTAGGTGAGCCGGAGGAGGCGTGGTTCGTTTCGGAGAAGGCGTGGAGGGTCACGGTGTGGGATTTGCCGTTCGATGCGGATCCTCCGGCGGATGCGTGATCAGGCTTCGCTTAGGTCTTGCTTCATGGCTTGGTGGAAGCCCGCCCACATCTTGTCGAGTTGGCGCCGGATGAGGGGTTTGGTGAGGGTGAACATGAGTTTGTGTTTGAGTTTGGGTGCCACGAACCGGTAGTCCACGATGAGGCGGGCCCCGTCGTTTTGTTGGGGTTCGAGCTTGTACTCGTACACGCCGGAGGGGCGGTCTTTGGTGTCGTAGAGTTCCGCCGTCCAGGCGTTGGGTGGGTCAAGGG
>PWVY01000122.1 GCA_003561665.1 Thermoplasmata archaeon | reverse complement strand
TCATCCACGATGTCGGTGAGGTCCAGGAACCCGGGAAGAGGCACGTGCAAGCAGTTGTTCGTCAGGTGGTCGATCGTCCACCATGGTTCCAACGGCTGAACCCACTCGTCGGTCTCCACCGGCTCATCGCCGACGAAGTCTTGGTTCAAATCACCGGCACCTTGTAGCCTTTCACCCACGACGCTGTATGTCAGGTTGGCGCCTCCGAATGCGTCTTGTGCGACCGTGTTGTTGAGACCGATCCGCGGGGACACAGCGATAAGGAGTTCTTCCTCGACGTCACCCAGCTCGAACTTCTCGCTCCCCGACAAGGAGGCTGTGGCGTCATCGTTGTCGCCCACAAGCTCAGGGAGGACAGGCTCCATCTGGGGTCCGAAGTCTTGGATGCGTCCGATGTCTTCGAAGATGTTGCCCTCGGGATAGATGTCGCCAACGTTGTTTTGGGGACATTCAGGCGTGAAGTGGCCCCCATCATCGGGGCGCTCGAAGATGTCCACGGCACCGACGACGGCACCGGTCGTGTTCACGGTCAAGGTGACATCCTTGCCCTCGTCCAGGAAGATCCAGACAGGTTCTTCATCGAGCTCGTCCATCGCCCACCAGCCGGGTTGGGCGTGAGCGTCACTCACATCGATGTGTCCATGCCAGCGTTCTTCCTCCTCCTCTATCTCCGCGTGGTGTGCGTAAACCGCGGGCACGCCCACGGTCAGCATCGCCAACGCGATCATCAGGGTTACAAGCCTCATGCCAGGTACCTCTGTATCCCGAACGTGCCTCGGGGCGTATATAAACCTTCACGGGACCGCGTGTGTACAAAGCGCGTCCTGCCTGTAACTAGGGTGCGTGACAACGCCCATAGCGCGTAGAACGCGAACCCTCCGGGAAGATGTTCCCTCTACCCCTCAGGTTAGAGCGTAAGAGAATTTATAGAAGAGGCAATACACCTTGAGTACCGTGCGCGGGAAGCTCGTCAACAACGTCCGTGGCCTGATGGCCCACGCCGGGTTCGCCGTCAGCGAAGTCTTCCGCCACCGCCCCATCAGCTTCGACTTCCTCGCCCGACGCGACGACGAACTCTACATCCTCAAAGTCCTCACCAACATCGATTCCCTCAGTGAGGAAGTTGCTCGCGAGATGCAGCTTTTGGCTCGCTTCCTGGACGGCCACACCCTCCTCGTCGGCACCAAAGCTTCCAATGCTCCCCTTGAAGCCGGTGCCGTCTACTTACGGCATGGTATCCCCATCCTTAGCTTCGAAGGCTTACGCGACTACCTCATCCACGGCGCCCCCCCGATGGCGTTCGCAGCCCCCGGTGGGTTCTGTGTGAAGATCGACGGGGACAAGCTTCATCACATCCGTGTCGAGGAGAACCTCTCCCTGGGCCAACTCGCCGATGTGGCCGGCGTCTCACGCCGCGCCATCAGCATGTACGAGGACGGGATGAGTGCTACCGTCGAAGCAGCTCTTCGCCTTGAGGAGTTCCTCCAGGAAGGCCTCATCCAACCGTTGAACCCGTTCGAACGATCTCAACCCGCGGAGGAAGTTGGCACGATCGACATCCGGGAGATCGAGGATCCCTTCACCCGATCCATCTTCGAACGCCTCTCAAGCATGGGGTTCGGTATCGTGCCCACGGGCCGAAGCCCCTTCCACGGGATCGGCCTTGTCAAGCCTGAGGATTACGATCCCTCGAATCCAAGCGATGCGTTATTGTTGACGGCCAGCAGCAAGGAGAAAGCGATCCGGAAACGCGAAGGGCTGCTTGGCAGCGTGTCCACCATCAGCGAGCGGACCAGCCTTTTCATCGTTCGTGAGGCCAAGCAAGGTCCAAGGGGGACCGCGTTCGTTCGCAAGAGGGAACTCGACCGGCTGGACACGGCCGAAGGGCTCGTCGAACTCGCCCAAGAGAAAGGCGAAGAGGACGAATAAGGCCCCCTTCCATCGACCCGGGGCATGGCCCGCGTGCTTCTACACGGTCAGGGTGACTCATCGCTCCAGATCTTCACATCACCGGTGGGCTTGCTCACGCAGGTTAGGACGTGCGTTTCTTGCTCGTCTTCGCTGATGGCTTGGACCTCGCTTTGGTCAAGCGGTGCACCCTCCCACCGGGCGCAGCACGTAACGCACGAGCCTGCGCGGCAATCGTAGGGAAGATCGAAGCCGTGGTTCTCCGCGGCTTCCAAGATGCTCTCGTCGGGGAACACGGGGATGGCGGCTTCTTCCTTGACGAGTTCGACCCGGTGTGCTTCCTCCGGGATGTCGAACTCTTGGAAGCCTTCCTCTTCCTCCTCGGTGGCGATGTCCAACTGGACACCTCCCTCACGAACCGTCATGCGCTCTTGGACGAGATCGTGCACGGTGCGCACGTTCACGCCCACATCGTCCATCACGTAGGCAAGGTCCACGCAACCGACAAGGACGGTGGACCCGGCCAGTTGTTTCTTGAGCGACATGCCAAGGCTGCCCGTTTGTGCGGGGTTCGAGAGGGCATAGGCGATATCGGGCACGAGCAGGCCATCCATGGCGGCGGGCTCGTGGTTGACGTCAGGGAGCGCTTCAGCGATGACCTCAAGAGCGTCTTCCTCGTCGCTTGTCGCGAAGGGAGAGTGCACGAGCACGACGTCCAAGGGCTCGAACCCGCTCTCATCGTCCGCGTTTTCATCGTCGTCGGAGGGTTCCTCCACGTCCTCTTCGGCTTCCGTGTCCTCATCCTGGCTTTCTTCCTCGGCCTCTTCTTCAGCGTCGTCTTCCTCGGCTTCGTCACCTTCGAAGGTCAAACGACCCGAGGAGATGAGGGCAGCGATGACCTCGGTCGCGGTCATCACGCGCGGGGACCATCCGTCCATGCTTGTTTGGCGCAGCAGGGCGTGCATGCGGCGTCGAGCGAGGTCCGCGTCTTCGCTGGAGGCCGTCACGAGCGTTTTGGGGAGATCCTCCATGCGGTCTTGCGCGGTTTCAGCGAAGGAAACGAGCGCGGATTGGGCGGTGTCGACGGCGCCCAAGCGGTAGGGGATCGTGCCGAGGGTCTCTTCGTTGGGTCCAAGCGTCGTGAACCCGAAGCCCGCGTTTTGGAAGATGTTGAAGATGGCGGAGGCGTCTTCGGTCCGTTCGTATGCTGCCGGGTCGCTTGTGACCAGAAGCGTGGTCGTGTCCACGCCGCTTGGTGCTCCGCCAGGCATCCAGTCGCCGCGCGCTTCAGGATCGTTGCCGAATGCGTTCCCGGTCTCCTCCACGTTCTTGACGATGTCGCGAACGGGGGGGGCCAGGCGGGTGGCTCGTTGAGCGGCTTCGCGAACGGCTTCGATGGCGCCCAGGATGGGCGTGTTGTTCTGGCTAGCGTTCTCGTACGTGGGAACGGCTGGAAGGGAAAGGGCGTGATCCGCGATGGTGTCGCCGGGTGTTGCTCCTTCGAGGATGGCTTTCCCAGCGCCCACGATGCCTCTTGGGAGTTGCGTCTCGAAGCGTCGAGCTCGCACGATGCTCCGTGGGCGTTCTTTCTCGAAGGAAAGCCCGCGGTTGAGGCCGCCGACGCGGTTGGGGAGGCCAAGCTGGGAGGAGGCGTACAAGCTGTCGCTGACCTCGGCAAGGTGGCGTGAGAGGCGTCGGCCGAGCACGGTGTTCAGTGCGCGGTTGGAGGGTTCTGTGCTGGACTCGCGCCGATGGCTGAATTGGTCGCGCATCGCTTTCATGGCGGCCACGCCGGGCACGAGCGCAGCTTTCGTCGGTAGGATCGGGAGGCCTTTGACGCCGGCGGAGAGGATCTTGCCGGGGTTCATGATGTCATCGGGGTCGCGGTCTTTCTTGAAAGATGCAAGCCGTTTGACGCGTTCCTTGCCGAGCACGGGTTTGGCGTCCCCAGGGGTGAGAAGGCCCGGAGCGGTGGCTTTGCCGCCTGCGCTTTTCACGGCGTCTTGGAAGGCAAGGCGGTTGCCCCATGCCAACGAGAAGGGGGGAAGTCTTTCGTCGCAAAGGATGCTTGCAACGATTTTGAACGTGTGGGGGCCGGTGCTGATGGCGCGGAGCGTGTACTCGGGCTCTTCGAGCACGTTGTCTGCGGCCCACCATGCCTCGGCGAGCTTGTTGGTCTTGACGGCGGCTTCAGCCGCGAGGAGCGTGGGGCCAAAGCGTTGGAAGCATCGGTGCTCGTGGCGGTGGTCCCAGGCCCATTGGGCTTGCTCGTCTTTCATCCAGTCGCCGTCGAGGGTTTGGCATCGGGCTTGAAGGTCAGGGATGATGCGTTCGGCGTCGTCCTCGTTGATCGTCATGATCACGACGCGTTTCTTCTTGGGTAATGCTCGGGGTTCCTCTTTGGCTTCGAGCAGCAGTTTGACGTGTTGGGGTCCAAGCACCATGACGGTGTCGATGGTTTCGCTGGGGAGGCTCCCGATGAAGCGTTCGACATCCTGCATCGTGTCGAACGTGGCGCCCACGCTGGTGAGGGTTTTCTGTTCGACGATGTCGAGGGTGGCTTCAAGGATGAAACCGGAGGCTCCCTGGCAGCCGAGAACGAGGTCAAGATCCTGACCGGTGAGGGTTTCTTGTTCAAGGTCCGGTGTGAGGATCGTGACGCTTTGGATGGTCTCGCGGAGGGGTCCGTTGCCGAAGGTGCCCAGTTCGCTTTTGTTCATGGCGATGGCGCCGGCAAGCGTGCTCGCGGGCGCGGTTTCGGGCATGATGGGGAGGCTGAACCCTTGTTCGTTGAGTTCTTCCTCAAGGTCCATCCATGTGATGCCGGCTTCGACGCGCACGGTGGCTTCGTCTTCGTCCACTTCGAGGATGTGATCCATCCCTCGCATGTCAGCGACGATGCCGCCTTCGATGGGGACGGCTCCACCGTGGATGCTGGTTCCACCGCCTCGGGGGACCAGCGGGATGCCGTTGGCTTTGGCGAACTTGAAAAGTTCGAGGAGTTCGCCGTGGCGTCGTGGCATCACGACGGCTCCCGGGGTGCGTTTGATCAGGCGGTCCACGCTTTTTGGAAGGGGCGCACTGTCTTCCTTGTAGACCTCACGCACGACGGGGTCCACGCTGGCGTAGGTGCGCTCGTCCCGGATGCGGGATCGATGTTCGCCCTCGCGGACGCGGTTGTACATGAACAGGAGTTCGTTCTCCTGCCCTTCGGTCAAGTCCTCCTGAAGCGGGGAGTACCGACGCATGGCTTTCGTCGGTTCCATGATCAGGTCTAGGAACCTCAATGGGAACCCTCGCGCTCGCACGTCGCTGGGTGTATAAAAGTCTGAACGCCCGCGCGTGGGGTTGGGGTCACTTGGTGAGGTAGGTTTCGATCCGTTGGATGCCTTCGATCCCGGCGACGTTGGGTAGGGAGGGGACGGTGATGACGGGGCCTGCTTGTTCGCCAAGGCGGGATGTTCCGTCGGCGTGGACGCGGGCGAGGCGGGCGTAGTGGTCAAGCAGGGGTTGGGCTTCGTGTTCGCTGGGGGTCCCGGCGAGGGGGGGGTACGTGCGGTTGGCGAGGATGAAGGCTGTGGAGAGGTTGATCTCGTGGATGCGTGTTTGCAGGGTGAGGGCTTCGTCGACGCTTCCGGGGTCGGGGACGGTGACGAGGGTGAGCGCGGTGCGGTCGCCGTCGTGGAGGAGGTTCTCCATGTGGTTGACGCGGTGTTCCATGTCGTAGAACATGTCTTCGAATTCGATCATGAAGTCGCTGAGCGCGTCGAGGTATTCGCGGCTGGTCCATTTGGCGAGGATCTTCGCCATGCGGCCTCCGGCGAGGCTGAAGAGTTTCCCGGGTTTGAAGAGGAATCGTGTGAGGCCGCTTTCGAAGACGCGTTGGAGGCGGCGGTTGACGGTGAGGAAGTCGATGGCGTGTTGGGCGGGGGGGGTGTCGACGATGATCAGGTCGTAGTCTTCGTGAACGTGGTAGTCGTGGAGGAGGCCCATGGCGGCGAATTCTTCGCTTCCGACGAGGGCGTTGGAGAGTTGTTGGTAGAGGGGGGTTTCGAAGATGGTGCGCACTTTCTCGGGGTGGGGGGCGTATCGTTCGATCATGTCGTCGAGGGCTTTCTTGGTGTCGACCATGACTGCGTCGAGGGTGTCGGTGACGTGCGCGATCTCGTGCCCGACGCTAAGATCAAGGGCGCTGGCGAGGCGTTTGGCGGGGTCGATGGTGACGACGAGCGTGTTCTTTTGGCGGCTGGCTTTCAGGGCGAGGGCGGCGCTGAGCGTGGTTTTGCCGACGCCGCCAGGGCCGAGCACGCAGAGGACTTCGCGGTTGGCGAGGGTCGTTTTGAGGACGTCGTGGCCTCTTATGGGAATCCCTCCACGAATCGGGCGGCTTCTTGGGAGAGGTTGTCGCGGTCGGGGAGGCTTGGAACGATGCGGGTTTCGAGGTTGAGGGTTTCGAGGTGTTGGCGCCAGTGTTCGGCTTCCTCGCGTTGGGCTTTCATGAGGGTGAGGGCTTGCTGGGGGGTGACGCCGTCCGTGGCGTCCCTCTGGAGGTTCTCTTTTGTGGCTGTTTGGGGGATCTCGTAGGGGACGGGGGGTGGCATTCGGTTGAGGATGAGGCCTTTGAGGGGGAAGCCTTGGTCGGTGAGTTTGTGGGCGAGTTCGGTTGTTTCTTGGGCGGGGAGTTCTTCGGGGAGGGCGACGAGGAGGACGTGGGTTCGTTGGGGGTCTTTGAGGAGGGCGTCGATGCGTTCGAGACGTTGGCGGATCTTGCCGGTGACGACGTTGGCGAGTTTGCTGGGGGCTTCGAGGAAGTGGAGGCCGTGCCCGGTGGCGGGCCCGTCGAGGATGACGGCGTCGTCGCGTCGGTCGAGGAACCCGTAGATGTGGTTGAGGACGGCGGCTTCTTTGAGTCCGGGCGCGATCTCGATGAGGGATTCGTACGCGGGG
>PWVY01000151.1 GCA_003561665.1 Thermoplasmata archaeon | reverse complement strand
CGCTCCCCCGTCCAGCCACGACCCAACCCACGCACCCCCCTCCCAACGAGACCCCCCCCCATGCCTGGTCCCGAAGCGTTTTGAACGAGAACACCCTCCAACGTCCGAAACCAATGGCCTCCCGGCATGTCTTCACCAGCGAATCCGTCACCGAAGGCCACCCTGACAAGATCTGCGATCAAGTCAGCGACGCCATCCTCGACGCGATCCTCGAGAACGACCCCACCGCCCGCGTCGCCTGCGAAACCGCAGCCAGCACGGGCATGCTCTTCATCACGGGCGAGATCACAACCGACGCACTCTACGACGCCGGGAAGATCGCCCGAGACACCCTCGAACGCATCGGATACACGGATGCAAGCTACGGCATCGACGCAGAAACCTGCGCCGTCATCACCGCCATCAACGAGCAAAGCCCCGAAATCGCGCAAGGCGTCGACGGCGAAGACACCGGCGCCGGGGACCAAGGCCTGATGATCGGGTACGCATGCACCGAGACGCCCGAACTCATGCCCGCCCCCATCCACTACGCCCACCGGATGGCCCAACGCCTCGCCGAAACCCGCCGCGATGGGACCCTCCCCTACCTCCGCCCCGACGGGAAAACACAAATCACGCTCTCCTACGAAGATGGCGCCCCCACGGAAGCCACCGCCATCGTCCTCGCCGCCCAACACGAACCCGACACGGACCTCGAAACCCTCGAACAAGACCTCATCGAACACGTCGTCCAACCCACCATACCCGACACGCTGCTCACCGACGACACCCACTACTACATCAATCACACCGGCCGCTTCGTCCGAGGAGGACCCTTCGCCGACGCCGGCCTCACCGGGCGAAAGATCATCGTCGACACCTACGGAGGCCGCGCCCCCCACGGCGGCGGCGCCTTCAGCGGGAAAGACCCCACCAAAGTCGACAGAAGCGCCAACTACTACGCCCGATTCGTCGCCAAGAACATCGTCGCTGCCGGCCTTGCCCAAGAATGCAAGGTCGAACTCGCCTACAGCATCGCCGGCCACGAACCCGTCGGCGTCCACGTCCAAACCCATGGAACAGGCGTCGTCAGCGACGCCCAACTCGCCGAGATCGCATCAAAGACGTTCGACTTCAGCCCCAAGAACATGATCGATGAGCTCCACCTCCGCGAGCCAGACCCCGACAAGCGACCCCAGTACGAACCCCTCTCAGCCTACGGGCACCTGGGCCGAGATGATCTCAACCCGCCATGGGAACGAACCCCCTACGCGGACGAGCTCGCCGCCACCACGAACGACGCGAACCCCCCGACCATCCTGGAGGGAACCTAGCATGTACCGAGACCTCATGGACATCCTACGATGCCCCGACGACAAAGCCGTCCTCGAACTCGACATCGACGAAGAAGCCGACGACGGTGAAGTCCTCCAAGGCACGCTCACCTGCACCGAGTGCGGCCACAGCTACCCCATCGACGAAGGCATCCCCAACCTCCTCCCCCCCGATTTACAAGAGGAGATCCAAGCCGAACTCGACGAAGCCACCGGGAACATCTGACCCCACAACTACGAAGATCCTACGCCCCCGACTCCAGAAACCAAGAGATCAATCCAGCAAGCGGGCGCAGAAACGAACCAACGCCTCCCAGCCCCCCGCTTACTTATACACGGATTACCTCGCGGAACACAATGCCGACCACGACCACCCAAAGCCGCATCGCGGATCCCTCTCTGGCGCCCGAGGGAAAAGAGCGCATCGAATGGGCCAACGAACGCATGCCCGTTCTCGCAGATCTACGCGAAGACCTTGCCAAGACCCAACCCCTCCAAGGGAAACGGATCGCCGCATGCCTTCACGTCACCAAAGAAACCGCGAACCTCATGCGAACCCTCCAAGCCGCCGGCGCCGAAGTCGCCCTCTGCGCAAGCAACCCGCTCTCCACGCAAGACGACGTCGCCGCCGCGCTCGTCGAGGAGGGCATCCACGTTTACGCCGTCCACGGCATCGACCACGAAGGATACTACGAATGTGTGGACAGCGCTCTCGACCACCAACCACACTTCACCATGGACGACGGGGGGGACCTCGTCTCCAAGCTTCATGAAGAACGCCCTGAGGACATCTCCAACGTCGAAGGCGGAACGGAAGAGACCACCACCGGCGTCACACGCTTCCGGGCTATGGCCAACGAAGGCGTCCTCGAATACCCCGTCATCGCGGTTAACGACGCGCAAACCAAACACTTCTTCGACAACCGATACGGAACAGGCCAAAGCACCATCGACGGGATCATCCGAGCCACCAGCATGCTGCTGGCCGGAAGCCACGTCGTCGTCGCCGGGTACGGATGGTGCGGACGAGGCATCGCCATGCGTGCTGAAGGGATGGGTGCGCGCGTCACGGTCACGGAGGTCAGCCCCGTACGAGCTCTCGAAGCCGCCATGGACGGTTTCAACGTTCAAACCATGAAAGACGCCGCCCCCAACGCGGACCTGATCGTGACCAGCACCGGGAACAAACACATCGTCGACGAGGCGATCTTCGACGTGATCAAAGACGGATGCATCGTCGCCAACGCTGGGCACTTCGACCACGAAATCGATACGGCCTGGCTTCAAGAGAACACCGAGCGCGACCAGATCCGCGAAGGGGTGGACCGGTTCACCTTGCCCAACGGGTCCAGCGTGATCCTTCTGGGAGAAGGACGCCTTGTGAACCTCGCGATGGCCGAAGGTCACCCCCCCGAAGTGATGGATATGAGCTTCGCCAACCAGGCCCGCGCCGTCCTCTACCTCAACGAGAACAGCAAAGGCCTCGACCCCGTTGTCCACGATGTGCCCATCGAGGTCGACGAGGACATCGCCCAACGCAAGCTCAACGCCATGGGCATCAGGATCGACGAACTCACCGAAGAGCAACACGAGTATATGACCGGCTGGCGAGAAGGCACGTGAGCTCGCCTCGTGTTTCGGTGGAGGCTTCCAGTCGTTCGAGATGAAGCGCTCCTGTGAGGCCCTGGACACGTTACACCGGAAGGGCACGCACAAACGTTTATCACAAGGAGGTTTTTCCCTTTCTTTGATGGCCTCGGCCTCCTCCCTCCAGCATGAAAGCGAGGTAACCTACGAGAACCTAACAGAGATGGCCCGGCGTGTCCGGGTTGACGTTCTCAAGATGACGCATCTGGCCGGGAGCGGCCATCCGGGTGGCTCGTTCTCGATGACCGAGCTGCTCGTTATGCTCTACTCCAAATACATGAACGTCGACCCCGAGGCCCCACGAGAGGCCGAGCGAGATCGGTTCATCCTCTCCAAAGGGCACACCTGCCCGGGTCAATACGCCATCTTAGCGGATATGGGCTTCTTCGAGCGAGAGGAACTCTGGAACCTGCGACGCTTCGACAGCTTCCTTCAAGGCCACAGCGACATCAAAGTCCCCGGCTGTGACATGAGCACCGGATCCCTTGGTCAAGGTCTCTCCTTCGCCAACGGCATCGCCATGGCAGCCAAACTTGACGGGTCCGATTACCATACGTGGTGCATGATGGGGGACGGCGAACAGCAAGAAGGCCAAGTGTGGGAAGCGGCCATGACGGCCTCACACCAGAAACTGGACAACCTCACGGCGATCGTGGACTACAACAAGGTGCAAATCGACGGGTTCGTCAACGACGTGAAAGGCATCGAACCCCTGGCCGGGAAATGGCGCTCCTTTGGATGGCACGTCATCGAGATTGACGGCCACGACTTCTCTGCTATCGAAAGCGCCTACGACGAAGCCCTTGAGACCACGGGGAAACCCACGCTCATCCTTGCCCACACCGTCAAAGGAAAAGGCGTTTCCTTCATGGAGAACAAGGCCGAATTCCACGGCCGCGCCCTCAACGATGAAGAGATGACGCAAGCCCTCACCGAGCTTGGGGAAGAGGTGGCTTAAGATGGGAACCGCCACGCAACCTACAGCGAATGGGGTCCCCGGAGGCCGCAAGCCTGAACCGATTCGCAACGGGTACGGCCACGGGCTCCTCAAAGCTGGGCAAGCCGACGAAAGCATCGTCGCACTCGACGCGGATCTGGCGGGCTCGACCCGGTCGCAATGGTTCGGTGACGAGTTCCCCGACCGGTTCTACCAGATGGGCATCAGCGAGCAGGACATGATGGTCACGGCAGCCGGTCTTGCAAGCGCTGGCAAGCATCCGTTTGCTTCCACGTTCGCCATCTTCAGCGAGCGCGGGTTCGAACAGGTCCGCAACAGCATAGCGCGACCGAACCTCAACGTGAAAGTCATCGGCAGCCACGGTGGCGTGATCACGGGACAAGACGGATCCAGTGCGCAATGCATCGAGGACGTGGCCATCTACCGATCCCTTCCAAACATGGTCGTCCTTTGCCCGAGCGATTGCATCGAGGCCGAAGCTGCAACCATCGCCCTCGCCAACCACGAAGGGCCTGCGTACATGCGCACCACACGCCACAAAGTCCCCATCTATCACGACGATCCTGAAGATTTCACGATTGGCAAAGGGGAGATCCTCCGTGAGGGGGAGGATATCACCCTGGCCGCGACTGGAGCCATGACCAGCCGAGCCATGGAAGCCGCCGAGAAGCTTGAGCAGGACGGCGTCAGCGCACTCGTCGCGAATTTCCCATCCATCAAACCGATCGACCGTGATCTTGTGGAGATCCTTTCTCGCCGAACCGGCGCCATCGTCACGTGCGAGGATCATAACGTGATCGGTGGTCTTGGTAGCGCTGTTGCGGAGGTTCTCGTTGAGACGCGCCCCTGTCGGATGGCCCGGGTGGGCGTTCAGGATCACTTCGGGCGCTCGGGCACGCCAGACGAGTTGTACGAGGCTTTTGGGTTGACCCCGCGTCATGTCGCCGCTGCAGCGGGTGAACTCTTGGAGCGGCCTGTGCCTGCGTAGGTTCGGTCGGTCCTAGCTTCGTTGCTTAAGCGCGTCCTTGAGGCCTTCTCGCGTCGTTTTCGGGTCCGCTCGGCCTTGGGTGCGTTGCATGACTTGCCCGACGAGGTAGTTTAGCGCTTCTTGTTTGCCTTCGCGGTAGTCTTGGATGGGGTCGGGGTTCTCGTTGAGAACCTCTTGGATGATGGGTTCGAGGTTGAGGGTGGTGTTGGTTTCTTGTTCGAGTTGGGGTTGGATGTTTTCGCCGTCGAGGTGGGCGCGTAGGAGGCGTGTGAAGACGTGTTTGGTGATGGCGTCGTCGTGCCAGGCTTGGGCGAGGTCTTTGATGGGTTGCGTGGGGATGTCGTGTTGGGTGAGGGTGGTGTCTCGGTAGTCGAGTTCGCTGCGTAGGCGTCGGAGGGTGACCTCGGTTGCGTGGTTGTGGTCGGTTGCGTTTTGGATCTCGTCGTAGAGGGTTTCCAGTTGGGGGTCTTGGAGGAGGGCGATGGCTTCGCCGAGTTCGTGGTGGTGTTCGTCGAGGAGTTGGTGGAGGCGTTGGGTAGCGTCTTGGGGTGGGGGGGTTTCTTGGGTGAGGGGGGGGATGTTGAGGGTGGGGAGGTCGGGGTCAAGCATGTAGCGGTAGTCGCCGATGGTTTCTTTCTCGCGGCCTTTTCGGGTGGTGCCGGTGGTTTCGTCGTAGTGGCGGGTTTCTCGGGTGGGGGTGGTGCCTTGTTGGTGGAGGGTGTGTTGGCGTTGGATCTCGTGTTGGGCAGCTTTCGTGGCGTTTCGTCCGCCGGTGACGTTTTTGATCTCGACGCGGTCGTTGCCGTGGGTGGAGACGTTGACGTCGGTTTTGAGTTGCGCGTTGGGGTGGATGAGGTTGGCGCGGGTGAGGGCGAGGTGGAGGATGTCGAGCCAGGTGGCGATGTCTTGGGGGGTTTCGAGGTCGGGTTGGGTGACGATCTCGACGAGGGGTTGGCCGCTTCGGTTGAGGTCGATGGTGTCGTTGTGGGGGTCGTAGGCTCCGGGGTCTTCTTCGATGTGGGCTTCGTGGATGCGGACGTTCCAGAAGTGGCCGTTTTGGCCGAGGGGGGTGGTGGTGCGTTGGTAGTTGTTGGGGAGGTCGGGGTAGGTGTAGTGTTTGCGTTGGACGGTGGCGTGGTTTTGGGGGGTGAGGTTGAGGAGTTTCGTGGTTTGGATGGCTTTGGTGAGGGCGTTTTTGTTGATGCCTTGGGGGCGTGCGCCGGGTTGTCCGGTGCAGGTGGGGCAGATGAGGGTGTTGGGTGGGGCTTGGGGGTTTTCGTGGGGGGAGGGGCAGGGGCAGTAGAGTTTGGTTTGGGGGTTGAGGGGGGCGTGGACTTCGAGACCGATTTTCGCGTTGGTGGTCATTGTTGTTCCTGGTAGGCGCTCATGGTTTCGATGATGCGGTGTTCGTGGTGGGGTGGTGCGATGAGTTGGAGGCCGAGGGGGCCGTTGGGGCTGGGTTGAATGGGGAGGGTGCCTGCGGGTTGGTGGGTGAGGTTGGGTTGTACGGTGAGGATGTCGGCGGCGTATTCTTCGAGGGGGGGTGTTTCGTCTTCGCGGGGGGGTGGGGGGGTGGGCATGGTGGGGGTGGCGACGAGGTCGACGGTTTGGAAGCAGTGTTGCCAGGCGTGTTGAATGTGGGCGCGGGCTTTGCGGGCGCGTTCGTACCAGGCGTTTTTGTGGTCTCGTGTGGTGATGAAGGTGCCAAGGAGGATGCGGCGTTTGACTTCGGGGCCGAGGCGTTGGCGGCTTTCTTGGCGGGGGGCGCCGTAGAGGGTGCCGTCGTATTTGTTCATGGCGCTGGCGAATTCGGCGTAGTTGGTGACGTAGTAGACGGCGAGGGCTTCTTTGGCGTTGGGGAGGTTGATGGGTTTGAGGGTGGCGCCTTGGGTTTCGAGGGTGTCGAGGGCGTCGTGGAAGCGTTTTTGGGTGTGCGTGGTGACGCCTTGGGGGAGGGTTTCGGGGTGCCCGATGGTGGTGTCGTCGAGGTCGGGTTCTTGGGCGT
>PWVY01000328.1 GCA_003561665.1 Thermoplasmata archaeon | reverse complement strand
CTGGGATGCTGACGATGGTTGGGTGCCCTGCTAGCAGGAAGCGAACGTGGTATCGGTCGCCTTCGTGCGTGCCCATCATGCGGTCGGTGATCACGACGATGGGGCGCTTGGGGGAGGCGTGGTGTTCGGGAAGGGGTCCGTGGTAGGCTTCCATCAGGCGGTGCCCGTCGTACATCGGGCCGGGGGGGTCGCGTTCGCCTTTGAGCGCGTTGGCTTCGTTCACGATGGCCCGGGGCGCGGGTTCGCGGGCGGGTCGGGGGGCGGTGGGGTTGTTGATCTTCGCGAAGGCTAGATGCCAAGCGGTCCACTCGACCCATGCTTCGTACCCGCCCCGTGTGGGGGGGCCGGGCAGGGGCTCTTGTGTGTCCAGGTGGATCCCGTACGCGGTGAGGTCTTCCTGGACGGGGGCAAGGTTCCTCGTGGTTTCTGTGTACACGGGGAGGTGCATGCCCGGGCCCTCGGTGGGGGTCACCTTTATTCGGGTTTGGCTGGCCGTTCGATGACGCGTTCGGTCGTGTCTTGGCCGCCGTTGGGGGTGGGGCGTTGGGTTCGGGCGCGCAGGTCCAGCGTGTCGACCTCTTCACCGTTGAGGTCTTTCATGATGAGTTCAGCGCAGCGGCGTCCGCTGATGAGCATGCCGCCGAAGGTGGGGCCCATGCGGGGAAGGCCGAACGCGGTGCAAACGCTCATGCCGGTCAAGTAGAGCCCGTCGTGCACTTTGCCGGTGTTCTCGACGACGGCGTCTTCGCTTTTGTCGACCCACATGCTGTCGTGCGCGGGGCTATCGTGCCCGGCGTGCGTGTTGAAGGCTTGTGCGTCTTCGAAGGTTTGGATGCCGGCGTCTTCGAACCCGGGAACGCTGACGTAGCGTCGTTCGTGGAGCTTGGTGAGGGGTTCGGCTTGGTGACCGGTGGCGTCGACGAGGATCTTGGATTCGATCGCGATGGGATCCACGCACGTGATCTCGCGGGGTAGCGCGCTGACGGGGGTCCAGTTGATGACGGCTCCGCGCACGGCGCCTTTCTCTCGGATGACGAGGTCTTGGAACTCGGTCATGTTTTGGAAGACGACGCCTGCGTCGCAGGCTTCTTTGATGGCGGCGCTGCAGGCGTGGGGGGCATCCGCGATGAACAGGTCGTCGGCCTCTTCGTACTCTTCGTAGTCGACGCCTTGCTCGTCCCAGATCTCTTGAGCGGGGGCTCGGGCAGTGAGTTTGTTCATCAAGAAACCGCCAAGCCAGAACCCACCGCCGAGGTAGTTGTTGCGTTCCAGCACGATGGTTTTCACGTCGTTCTCGGCGAGCACCTTCGCGGTGGATAGGCCGGCGGGGCCGGCTCCGACGACGATGACGTCGCTTTCGACGTACTCGTCGAATTGCTTCATGTATGAATCAACGATGGCCCGGGTAACGTCCTTCTCTCCAGCAGGGCTGAACATGGTTGGGGACCTCTGGTGGGACAACCACGCTCTTTCCTTAAGGGTAACGTGGCCCTAGCGTCGATGGGGTCAAGGCCCCGGTAGCGTCAGGAGGCTTCGTCTTTCTCCTTTTGTTTCTCTTTGAGGGCTTTCAGGCGCTCGCGTTTGGCCTTGATGTCCTCGGCTGGGTCCTGCTCCATGGTGGGTTCGGGCTCAGGGGGCGCATCGGAGCTTCGCCAGAACGCGAAACGATCCTTCCAGGATGCGCCGTCCTCGTCATCGTCGTGTGCATCCCCGTCGAGGTCGCCCTCTTCGGGTTCAACCGCTTGCGTGGGTTCGTTGGTTCGCTGGGGGTCTTGTTGGACCGGTTCCTGGTCAGGATCGGGTGCATCGGGTTCGGTGGCGTCGTCGGGTTCCTTCCCGATATGCTGCACGAGGCTTGCTCCGGTGCCTTTCACGCGTCCAGTGACGCTCTCCCAGGCTTTCCCCACGGTGGACGGTTGCGTGGGTGCTTTTTCTTTGGCGCGCTTGATGGCGGCTTCCTGAAGCTCGTAGGTGTGTTCTTCCCATTCACCGAGCGTGTACACGTGCCCCTCGATGGCTTCATCGTTGAGCAATCGGTCTTTGAGGCCTCTCGCGATTTGATCCTCGATCTCTTGGCTATCTGCCCAACTGGAGGCGTACAGGATCAAAGCGATGCCAAGCACCGCGAACGTGGCCGCCGCGGTGAGCACCCAAACGTTGGGTGGTGGGGAAAGGCCCACCACGGAGAGGCCGAAGAACAGGATGGCTTGGATGAATCCGACGAAGAGGGTCCATAAGAACACGGTGCGAGGCCATTTGGACCAGACTTTGATGCGGACCCGGACCGGTTCTTCTCCGTGGTTCTGGTACGTTCCCACGTACCCTGACCGGGACCAGTCGCCCGCTTCAGGGACCATGCTATCGAACTCGGTCACGCGGGGAGTGTGTTGCGAGATGATGCCTCCGGCATCCTCCACCGTCGCACGGGCCAACATGGCCACGCGGTTCTGCGGAGCTTTCGAGACGACGAACTCGCGCACAAGCCCCAACCAGCATGGAAGCGTCCTTAACCGTTCCGACAAAGTCCTTTGAGAAATGTGTGGTGAGGAAGGACGAATCGGGCCGGATCAAACGCCAGGGAACCCTTCCACGCTCAAGAACGCCTTCGAGCGCATATGCACGTTCGGTATCCCCTTGGCCCGCAAGCGAGCCCGTAGGAGCTTGTCGTTCGTGACAACGACGGCATCCTCCATCTTGGAGGCCAACTCGATGATGGCCTCGTCCCCTCCTTTCTCCGATTCGGTGACCTCGAACGTGTGGGCCAGTTCGATGGCCAAACGAGCCTCCTCAGCCTTTTTCCCCTCGTTCTCCTCCATCAACCGTTCCAGTTCCTCGAGGACCGCCTCGGGGACAACGACACGGAATGCGCCAGGCATGACACGCTGGAGCTCGGATTCGAGCTCTAAGTAGTACTGGAACTGCATCATCAAGGCGTTTGTGTCCACGATGACCGGGCGTTTTTTGTCCGTGGGTTCCTCGTTGCCCTCGTCCTCAGCCTCGGGAGTCATTGCTTCCACTATCGAATACGACCCCTTCTCTTAAACTTGCACGACGTGAACCGGCTTAAGCGATGACGCCGTGACCGATCAAACGCCACCGTGTCCCAACGCGTCGGCTGATGGCGACGCGTTGGCCTTCCTCGCAGCAAACGGGGAGCTTGAGCTTGACTTCAGCATCGTCTTTGCGCGCACTCGTGACGACCCCGACCGTCGTCGCGGTCCCGATGTTGAGCATGAGCGGTTCTTGGGTTCGGATGGGGTCGACGGTGACGTCTTCGGCAGCACCGACGACTTTGTCCAAGAGGTGCGTGTCCATGGTGAACTGCTGGCGAACGTCGGGGAGCGTCCCGGGTTTGCCCATCAGGCGGCCGCTGAGGTTGTCCCCTTTCGTCATCGCGGGATCCAACATGGTGCTGACCCCGATCAGCCCGCCAGGGCCCACGGTGTCGTGCGTACTGTTGCCAGCGATGAGGCCGGTGACTTCAGTGTAAATCGGTTCGCGACGCGTTTTCCCGTGTTCTTCGACTTCGCGTCCCGGTCGGAGTTCGATCTCGTCTCCAACCGAGAGGGAGCCTTGTGAAAGGGATCCACCGATGACGCCTCCGCGGAGTTTGCCGGGCATCGTCCCGGGTTTGTTGATGTCGAAGCTTCGAGCGACGAACATGCGAGGGGGGACATCGGGGTCGCGGTCGGGGGTGGGAACGTTCTCTTCGATGGTTTGCAAAAGCGCGTCCACGTTGACCTCTTGTTGAGCGCTGACCGGGATGATGGGGGCATCCTCGGCGACGGTTCCTTGGAGGAAGCTTTTGATCTCCTCGTAGTTCTCACGTGCGCGCTCTTCCGTGACCAGGTCGATCTTGTTCTGGACCACGATCACGTTCTCAAGGCCCACAATGTCAATCGCCATCAGGTGTTCTTTGGTCTGGGGTTGAGGGCATTCCTCGTTCACGGCGATCAGGAGCACCGCACCGTCCATGATGGCGGCGCCGCTGATCATGGTCGCCATGAGGGTCTCGTGGCCGGGCGCGTCTACGATGCTGATGTTGCGCACGTGCTCGGCCTCCGCCCCATCCTCGCATTCGGGGGTAGGTTGATAGCAGGCCGGTGGGGCCACATCGGGGCATTTGTAAACGCTGGCGTCGGCGTACCCAAGACGGATGCTGATGCCACGGCGTGTTTCTTCGCTGTGCGTATCCGTCCAGCGTCCGGTCAGGGCCTGCGTTAGGGTGGTCTTGCCGTGGTCGACGTGCCCGATCATTCCGAGGTTGATCTCGGGTTGGCGCGAGGAATCACTCATGACAGGCTACCCTTCGGTCTCTTCTTCCTCGCCTTCGTCAGCCTCGTCCTCTTCGCCTTCGCCCAGGAGGTCCTCGACGGGCTTGGGCCCTTGGTCGATGATCTTGCAGTTGACTTGCGTGATCTCGGGGCTGATCTCGTTGCCTCGGAAGGTCTTCTTCCTGCGCATGCCCTTCTCTTTCGCGTTGAACCCAACGCTGTCGCTGACGAGGATGGTTTTCCGGGAGGCTTGTGGGATCTCCGGCCGCATGGGGAAACCGTCTTGATCCGTACCGCCGGTGATCTGCACCGTGTATCCGGGCAGGCCAAGCATCATGCCGTCCACCTCCTCACCGATGCGTTTGCGAACGAGGATGTTAGCGTGTTGACCTTCGACCTGGACCGGCCATGTGCGTCCCGTGTCGGGGTCGGCTATTTCGACTTTGAACTCAACCATGATCACGCCTCGGCCATGTGAAAGGGGGGTAACGCGTCCAAGAAAGGAGACTGGTATAAAGCTTCTCCCAGGCGATGCCCATGGCACGGGTCGTCCGTGCCGGGCTTTGGCTTGCTTGGTTACTCGACGGTGACGCTCTTGGCCAGGTTCCTGGGCTTATCAACGTTCGTGCCGCGTTCGATGGCGGCGTAGTACGCGATGACTTGCCCCATGACCGTGGCGGTGTAGGGGAACGTGCTTGGTTCTTCACCGGGGGCGTGAACCGTCTCGAACCCGGAATCTTGGAACGCTTCGCGGGTGTCCGTGAGCGCGATCACGTGCGCCCCGCGAGCCGCGACTTCCTCCATGCTGGAACGCATCGAGTCCATCAACGTGCCTCCTGGTGCGAGCGCGAGCACGGGCGTCCCATCCTCGATCAGGGCAAGGGGTCCGTGTTTGAGTTCGCCGGCTGCGAGGCCTTCGGCGTGGATGTAGCTGATCTCTTTGATCTTGAGCGCGGATTCGAGGGCCACGGCGTGGCCTTGCCCTTTGCCGAGGACGAAGCAGCGCTCGTGATCGGCCAGCCAGCGACCGATCTGGTCCAGGTGCGTAGTGTCATCGAGGAGGCTTCGAAGGAGCGTGGGAACGTGGCGGAGGGCTTCCATCTCTTCGTGGATTTTGGGCTGAGAGGAGCCTCTTCGTAGGTGGCCAAGGTGCAGGGCGAGCAGATGGAGCACGTTCAATTGGCCGGTGAAGCTCTTCGTGGCTGCAACGCTGATCTCGGGACCGGCTCGTATGGGGACCCATGCATCTGCTTGGCGGGTGGCGGTGGAGCCGACGACGTTGGTCACGGAGAGCGTCGTGGCGCCGCTGTTTTGTGCTTTCCTTAAGGCGTCTAGGGTGTCGGCGGTTTCGCCGCTTTGCGTGACGGCGATGACGAGCGTCCGCTCGGCGGTGGCCTCAAGGGGCTCGTACTCGCTTGCAAGCTCGACGCGCGTGGCGATGTTCGCGTGCGTTTGGAACAAGCGGCTGGCTGCGAGCGCGGCGTTGTAGCTTGATCCGCACGCGATGAACACGGCATCGTCGAAGCATGCAAGATCCGGGAGCGTCAAATCGTTGCTCTCGATGTCGAAGGTTCCGAGGTTTGTTCTTCCGACGAGGGCCTCTTCGATGGAGCGGGGTTGTTCGTGGATCTCCTTGAGCATGAAGTGGGGGAACCCGGCTTTGGTGGCTTCTTCAAGCTTCCAGTCGACGCGTTGAGGTTCGATGGTTCGTGGCGTGGCGGGGGTAACATCGTACGAATCACGGGTCACGCGGGCCACGTCGCCGTCTTCGAGGAAGATGACTTGATCGGTGTAGGCGCGGAAAGCGACCACGTCGCTTGCAACGAAGTTTCCCTGCTCGGCGAGGCCAAGCACGAGCGGGGAGCGGTAGCGAGTGGCCGCGACGACGCCGGGTTCCTCGGCGTGGATGGCAAGCAGCGCGTACGTTCCTTCGAGTTGCTCCTTGACGGTGTCCAGCGAGGCCACGATGTCCCCGTCGTACGTGTCCTCGAGCAGGTGGGCGACGACCTCGGTGTCTGTATCACTGGTGAAGGTGTGACCGGAGGTTTCGAGGGCGTTACGGAGTTCTGCGTGGTTCTCGATGATGCCGTTGTGAGCGATCGCGACGGACGCATCGCAGGGCTGATGGGGGTGCGCGTTCGCCTTGGTAGGGGGACCATGCGTGGCCCAGCGGGTGTGCGCGATGCCGTACGTGGCGGGAGGCAACGAACGGATGTTGAGTTGGTGAACGCGGCCAGCCACGCGTTCCAACGCCAGGGTGTTCCCGTTCGCCACGGCTAACCCTGCGGAATCATACCCTCGGTATTCTAACCGTTCGAGGCCTTCGTAGAGGATGCTGGCAGCATCGTCTACCCCAGCGCATCCGAGGATTCCACACATCGTTTCGAGCGCTCCCCGAGGTTCCCCATAAAGCAGGAGGCAAGCGCTGGTTTTCGTGGGCGAACGGACATGCGGTGTAAGAGGGTCGTTCCCTTTGGAAGAAGGGGCCTCTTATCGTGAGTCCCCCTTGGTTTGGGACGTTTCGATGCGTCCGAGCATGCGTTGGAACTGCTCGTTGGTTTCACGGAGCGTGTCGAAGGTTCCTTCGTCGGTGAGGCGGCCGCCCTCAAGCAGGTAAATGGTGTCGCTGTTCTGGATGGTGCTCAACCGGTGCGCGACCGTGATAAGGGTCTTCTCACCGTGCAAGCGCTGGATCGCGTCCGTGATGAGAGCCTCCGTGGCCCCATCGATAT
>PWVY01000081.1 GCA_003561665.1 Thermoplasmata archaeon | reverse complement strand
GGCTTGGGGTTGGTTCGTGGTGGGTTGGATTTGTCGGGTCGTTGCGCGCAGGCATCGGTTTTCAAGGCGTGTTGTGGCGTGTTCTCCGATGGTGTGGGTTAGCCAGTCGTCGTGCGTGGCTTGGTCGAGGGTGCCGGGGGCGTCGTGGGTTCGGTGGAAGAGGGCGATGGCGACTTGGCTTCCGAACCCGGCGGCGAAGCGGATGCTGAACCGTCGGTTGGTGGTTTGGCCTTGGCTGAAGGTTAGATCCGCGAAGGCGGGGTCGACGTGTTTGAGGTTCGCCACGGGGGGTGCTTGGCGAGATCGCAGGAGTTCGACGGCGATGGCGTCTTCGATGCCGGCGCCCATGGCGTGCCCGGTGAGGCCTTTCGTGTTCGTGACGAGGACGTTTTGAGCGGCGTCGTCGAGGGCGAAGCGTAGGGCGCGGACTTCGGCTTCGGCGCTGCCGCCGCGTGCGGGCGTGGCGGGTTCGTGGCTGACGAAGACGAGGTCGTTTGCGAGTTCGGTGGGCGTGATGTCGAGGGTGTTCGTGGCTTCTTGGATGGCCGTGTTGAGTTCGTGTTTGACGTGTTCGGGGTCTAGGCGGGCGCCGTGGTAGGCGCTGTTGGCGGTGTGGGCGTGTACGAGTTCGGCCAGGGGCGTGATGCCACGCTCGTTGGCGGCTTCTTGCGTTTCAAGGATGAGGCCGACGGCGCCGCTTCCGACGAGCATGCCGTGTCGGCGCTTGTCGAAGGGGAGGGCGGCTTGGTTGACGTTTTTGCTCGTGGTGGCGGCTCCGGCGGCGAGGAAACCGCTCCCGATGAGCGGGAGAAGGTTGGGGTCTCCGCCGACGTCTGCACCGACGATGATGACGCGTTCGCATCGGCCTTGTTGGATCCAGTCTTGTGCGAGCGCGATGGCGCTCGTGGTGCTTGCGCAGGCGGCGTTGACGTGGAGGTTTGGTCCTTTGGCGTTGATCAGTTGCGCGATTTGGGCGTGCCCCATGCCGAGGGCTTGGAAGAGGAAATCGCGCGGGAAGGGCGTATCCCCGTTCGTTCCGGCGTCGTTGGCCCGTTGGCCTCCGTTCCCTATCGAAGCGGTCGAGCGGGGAGTGTCACCGTTGGGGGCGTGATCGATGAGGAGATCGAGCGCGGTCTTCCGAAGGTCAGGATCCTCGATGCGGGGGATCAGATCCGCGAGGAAGGTGGTTAACCGGTCTTGGCCCTGGTTGGGAGGGGGTGCGTGTTGCGTGGCGGGTGCGTGCTCGTTGAGGATGCGGACGAGGTTGGCGTACCCGGGGAACGCGCTTGCCAGGATCACGCCTGTTTCTTGTTGCAGGGGTTCAGGGAGGACCCATCCGCTGGTGAGGGTCGTCCCGGTGCTGGTTTCTTTTGTGTTGGGCACGAGCGGGATCTTGGCGTCCGTGAGGGCTTCCAGCGCGGCAGCGATGCCGTACCGGCTGGTTGGGTCCGCGTTCTCAAGCCAGTCTTCGTCGGCATCGTACGCTGCCAAGTCGAGCGTGGGCAACCGCCCCACGAGGTGGACCACGTCGTCGGGGTCGTTGATGTCGACCATGTGGGGGCCTTTCTCGTCGTCTTTGACCAACCGGGTGACGCCCATGTTCGCCATGGTGTGGCGTTCTTGGTCCGTGACGTTCGCGATGCGGTTCTCGCCGCTGAGCAGGGCGTTCGTTGCATCCTCGCTGAACGGGTCCTCGTTGGGGTCAGACGAGGGAAGCCCAACGCTGACGCCGGAGACGACCACGCGCCGCTTCTCGCGGCTCGGCGATGCAGGGGTTTCGGTGGGGCGCTTTTGTCGGTTCGTGCGGGGGGCTTTGATGGTCTTCGTGGCCTCGTGGGGTTTGGTTTGCACCGTCGCTTCTTTGGCGTCCTTGGTGGGGAGGTGAAGGTGTCCGTGGGCGGAGAGGGCTAGGAGCGCGATGTCGAGGGTTTCTTTGGCGCCTTCGCGGGGGAAGGCGGTGGGTACGCTCATCGTCTCGGGGAGGTTCTCCCGTGCTAGGCCGGTGAGGATGGGTTTGGGCCCGGTTTCGACGACGAGGTCGACGCCCATCGCTTCGAACCGGTCCATGGTTTCCATCCAGCGGACGGGGCTTTTGACTTGCTTGGCGAGCAGGTCCCGGATCGCGTCCGGGTCGCTGGGGTAGGGTTCGGCGGTCGCGTTCGCGATGACGGGGATTTGGGGTGGATCGATGGGGATGCGTTCGAGCGTTTTGCGCAAGGGATCCGTTGCGGGGGCTACGATGGGGCTGTGGAATGCGGCGCTGACGGGGAGTTTCTTGCTTTTCAGGTCGGCGTCGTTGGCGCGTTGTTTGATGGTGTCGATGGCGCTCGT
This sequence comes from Thermoplasmata archaeon, assembly GCA_003561665.1. Classification (GTDB taxonomy): domain Archaea; phylum Thermoplasmatota; class SW-10-69-26; order SW-10-69-26; family SW-10-69-26; genus PWVY01. The sequence continues at coordinate 4,719 of PWVY01000081.1, read as the reverse complement.
GGTGCCTGCGAGGACGGTTTGCTCGGGCCCGTTGAGGTTGGCGGGCCAGGCTTCGAGGCCTTCGATGAGGTCTTCGCAGGCGTCGGGCCCGGCGCGGACGGCGATGAGGCCACCGGGGTCGTCGACGTGTTTCTCTGCGACGTCTTTCATCTCTTCGCCGCGTGCGCTCACGGCCATGAGGGCATCCTCGAAGCTTAAGGCGCCGGCGGCGACGAGGGCGGCGTATTCGCCGAGGCTATGCCCAGCGACGACGTCGGGTTCGACGCCGTGTTCTTCGAGGATGCGGAGGATGGCGATGTCGCAGGTGAGCACGGCGGGTTGGCAGACTTCGGTGGGTTTGAGGGCTTTCTCGCCGTCTTCGCCTTCGATTTCGAGGTAGTGGCTGAGGGGTTGACCGAGGAGGGGGGCGAGGATCTGGTCGGCTTCGTCGAGCACGTCCTTGGCGGCGGGGTGTTCGTCGGCTAGATCGAGCACCATGCCGGGGTATTGGCTGCCTTGCCCGGGGAAGACGAGCCCGAGTTGGCCTTGCTCGCCCATGGCGACGGCGATGCCTTTTCGGAGCGCAAGCCCGGGGGGGAGTTCTCCGTTGAGGAGCTTCTCGGCGTCTTCTTGATCCGCGGTGGGGTGCACGGCGACGCGGATCGCATCGTCCGTGTTGAACGTCCAGCGTTCTCGGGGCGCGGTGAGGGCTTGTTCCATGCTTTCGAGATCGTCCCCGCTGACGAGCCCGTAGGGGACCTTGGCGGGTTCTTGGTCCTGGGTTCGTGCCGTTGGGGGGGTGGAGAGGATGATGTGGCTGTTGGTGCCGCCGAACCCGAACGCGCTGACGCCGGCGCGCACGGTGTCTTGGGGGAGGTCGGCGGGCTCGATGGCGACGTTCAGGGGGGAGTCGTCCCAGTCGACGTGCGGGGTGGGCGTTGTCACGGGTGTTGGGGGGAGGCGTCGGTGGTGGAGGGCGAGCGCGGCTTTCAGGAGGCCGGCGGCGCCGGCGGCGCTTTTCAGGTGCCCGATGTTGGCTTTCACGCTTCCAAGCTGGACGGGGCCTTCGGTGTGGTCGCGGATCATCGCGTCGAGCGTTTGGGCTTCGGTAGGGTCCCCTACGGGCGTGCCGGTGCCGTGGGCTTCGATGAAGCCAAGCGTGCTGGGGTCCGTGCCGGCGTCCTCCCAGGCGCGTTGGATCGCGCGTTCTTGCCCTTCAGGGTTAGGCGCGGTGATGCCTTTCCCGCTCCCATCCGAGCTGGATCCAACCCCTTCGACCACAGCGTACACGCGGTCTCCATCTTGGAGGGCGTCTTCGAGGCGTTTGAGGACGAGGATGCCGCAGCCTTCGCCCATGACGAACCCGCTGGCTTGCTCGTCGAAGGGGAAGCTACCCTCCTTGGAGAGGGCGCCGATGGCGCTGAACTTGGTGTACGCGGCGGGGTGCATGCTTCGGTCCACGCCGCCGGTGATGGCGACATCCACGTCGCCGTCGCGGAGTTGGCGGACGGCTTCTTCCGTCGCGGCGAGGCTGCTGGCGCATGCGGTGTCCACGGTGCGGGCGGGGCCTCCGATGTCGAACACGTGGCAGACGCGGCTGGCGATGACGTTGGAGAGCTCGCCGGGCATCGTGTCTTCCGTGATGGGCTTGTAGTCGTCCATCATGGCTTCGACTTGGTTGAGCACGTGTTCCTCGGCGCCCTCTTGTTCAAGCCGGGCGAGGGTTTCGCGTAGCGCGACGCGTCGGTCGCTCCAGTTGCGGGCTTCGCCGCCTTGCGCGTTGCCGAGGATCACGGACCAGCGGTCGCGGTCTTCCACCGTGTCGAGGCCGGCATCTTCGAGGGCTTGTTCGGTGGCTTTCACGGCCCATTTCTGGCCGGGATCCATCTGGTCGGCCACGGCGGGGGGGATGCGGTACTCGATGGGTTCGAAGTCGGTTTCTTCGATGAACGCGCCCAAGACGGTGTAGGTTCCCTCGTCACCGTCGGGATCGTAGTGAGCGCTTTTGGGCACGGGCCAGCGGTCTTCGGGGAGTTCTCGGATGCTGACGTGCCCGTTGATGAGGTTGTTCCAGTAGGCGTCGACGTCGTCTGCGTCGGGGAGCACGCAGCCGAGGCCAACGATGGCTACGGCGCCTTCTTGAACCTCGAAGGTCCCCTCGTCCGTTGTGGGGGGAGAGAAGGGTTCTGCTAAGCGTTCGCGTGCGGTTTCTTGCACGTTCTCGGCGGTCGTGGTGACGTTCTCGTGGAGCTGTTGGATCGTGATGCGGTCCTCGATGAGTTCGGCCCCTTGCCCCATGAGGAAGTTCCCTTCGCTGAGTTGCTCGCTGATGGGAACGGTGTGGTATTCGCCCTCGTCGTCCCGTTTCAAGCGGCGGGCGGCCAGGCGCGTGGAGCCAAGGTTCTTGCGTTCGACTTTCTCCTGGCGCTCATTGAGGGGTACGCCTTCTTTGAGCAGTTCCTGCTCGTAGCTTCGGATGCGTTTCGTGAAGGGCGTGGGCGCGCTTCGGGACCGGATGCCTGTCGTGCCTCCGGTGACGTCCGTGTCCTTGGCGGTGAGGACGAGATCTTGGTAACTGTCGGGGATAGCGCCCGTGTCCACGATCTCGTGCGTGGCGAGGTACGCGGTGCCCATGAGGGCGCCAACGCGCGCTTGGGAGGCGCTTGCAAGCGTCCCGGCCATGGCGCTTGTGGCTTCGTCCCCGATGCCTCCGGCCAGGAGCACCATCGTGTCCTGGTTCTTCTGGTGGACCTCTTGGAGGGCTTGGTCCCAGAGAACGAGGCTGGGGAGTTTACCGATGTGCCCGCCGCATTCGTTGCCTTCGACGACGATGCGTTCCAGGCCCATGTCGAGGGCTTGGCGTACGATGCCGCGGCTGGGCGTGTGAAGGTACGTGTCGATGCCTTCGTTCTCGAGGTGAAGGGCTTGCTCGGCTGTGCCTGCCGCGATCAAGGCGTAGGGGGGTTTGTGTTCTTTGAGCAGGCGGATGTGCGCGTCCCGTTTCTTGGCGTTGACATCCAGTCCGATGATGCCGCATCCGAACGGTTGGTCCTCGTCGAGTTGTTCGAGGGTTCCTTCGAGCGCTTCTCGGGCCCATTCTTCGCGGAGGGCGGCGAAGGCAAGGAAGGGGAGGGCGCCTTCGTCTGCGACGGCTTTCGCGAAGGCGGGCACCTCGCTGACGTTCGCCATGGCGCCTTGCACGATGGGGTATTGGGTCCCGTGTTCGCGGGCAAGGGGGCTTTCCTCGTTGAGGGCGAACGTGTCGAATTGGTCTTGGATGCGTGCTTCGAGGAAGGCGAGGGCCCCCTCTAGGGTTTCGTGTTGCGCGAAGCGGCTTGCGTGCGCGGCATCGTGGCCGAGGGGGAAGAACCCGGACCCGGGGTCTTGATCGAAGCCTTGTCGGTCGGCGTCGAGGAGGGCGAGGAGTTCTTCGCGTCGGGTTGCAGGCCCGGCTTCGCTGGCTTGTTCGTTCTCCCAGGCTTCGTGAACGTGCTCGTCGGCGACGCGCGCGTGCACGTGGTAAGGTTCCCCAAGCGTGTTCCCGAGGGCTTTCACATCGCTCCCGTCGAAGGCGTGCAGGGCTCGTTCCCATGCCTGGGAGGTGCCGGCTTCCTCTAGGAGGAAAAGTTGCGCGTCGAGGACAACCATGTCGGCGTGCACGAACAACGCGCCTGTCGCGTTCGGACCCGCCCCGCCCCATGCGATCAGGGGGACCTCGAACGTCGAAAGCGCGGGTAGGAGGACGAGGTTGGAGCGTTCGCTCACGCGCCCGGGGCCTTCGGCTCCTCGAGCGACGAGCATGTCGGCTCCTGCATCGACGGCGCGTCGCGCTTCTTCTTGTGTTCGGACCTCCACGGCCGCGGGGGTCCCTTGTTGGTTCCATGCTTGGATGGCCTCTTCGAGATCGGGAACGTGCTCGGGCTCGATGCGCCAAGGGGCGAGCATGGCGATGCCCACGTTCGGGGTGGGCGTCGCGTCGAGGGGGACGCGGAGGATCACGCGGTCGGCGTCGAGCGTGTCGATTTTGCCGCGTTCCTCTGGGACCGTCGCGTCGATGAGGGCCCAGGCGTCGTTGTTTTGGGCGGCGGTTGCAAGCGTGGCGTCCAGGCCGGGGGGGTCGTGGATGATGAAGCGTTCGCGTAGGTGCATGGGGTCTCCTCCTAGAGGGGGATGTTTCCGTGGCGTTTGTCCGTGGGGGGTGAGCGTTTCTCGGTGAGGCGGGAGAGGCTCGTGATGAGGGTCCCGCGCGTGGTGTGGGGTTCGATGACGGCGTCGACGTAGCCTTGCTTGGCGGCTTGGTAGGGGTTGGCGAAGGCGTTTTCGTATTCGCGCTCGAGCTGTTGTTGCACGGCGCTTTCGTCGTTGGCGTTCGCGATGCGTTTGCGGTGAAGCACGCGCACGGCGCCTTTGGCGCCCATGACCGCGATCTCGGCGGTGGGCCATGCGAGGTTGATGTCCGAGCCGAGGTTCTTGCTGCACATGGCGATGTACGCGCCTCCGTACGCTTTCCGGAGGACGGTGGTGAGTTTGGGCGTGGTGGCTTCGCTGTAGGCGTGCACGAGTTTGGCCCCGTGGCGGATCACGCCGTTGTGTTCTTGATCGGTGCCGGGGAGGAACCCGGGAACGTCGACGAGCGTGATGATGGGCAGGTTGAACGCGTCCAAGAAGCGCACGAAGCGGGCGCCTTTGGTGCTGGCGTCGATGTCGAGGGTGCCGGCCAGGTGGCGGGGGTCGTTGGCG
>PWVY01000061.1 GCA_003561665.1 Thermoplasmata archaeon | reverse complement strand
GAGCCGCTAGAGGCTCGCGTTAGGGGCCAGCTTGACCGGGTCCACGACGAGGGTACGATCCCCGATGGCGGCCTGAGCTGTTCCGGAACCATCCACGTGCGTTTGAAGCTGCGCTTTGACCTCGATCTCGTGCACGCCGTTCCCGACGTTGAGCGTGATCCAGTTGAACGCGTTCGCCTGGCGCGTTTCAAGGTACCGTTCCGTCGTCGCGTTCTCGTCGTTCCAGTTGTGCTGTAGAACGTGGTAGTCCCGATGGCAGAAGACCACGTCCGCGGTGCTCTCATCGTCCCCGCTTACGGGCACAGGCTCGCCATCGAGTTCCACCCACACGTTCACGGTGGCGACCGCTCGACTTTCGTCGTTCCCGACGGTCGTAACGTCCGTCCAGAGCCCGCATTCGAGCGTGACCTGGAAGATCAAGTCCGTCACGGAGGAGGTTCGCATCTCGCCGCTAAGGATCGTATGCGCCTCGGACGCAGAGCCCTCGGAGACCTGCGTCGTCATGATCTCAAGGCTTGCCCCGTCAACGGCCATCTTGTCGGCCGGCTGCGCGTTCGAGTTCCCCCGATCGGCCAGGGCATGACCCGTGATCAGGCCCGTGACTGCAAGGCAAAGCGCAAGAACCGCCACTGCTTTCGCATCGAGTTTCACCATGTACCGTCAACTCCAACCGAGCGCCACGCACGGCGGGGTCTAAACCTTCTCTACAACGCAACCGCCTGGTTGCAACGAGGGAGCGATCCTAAGGTTCGATCCATGCGACCGGTTGCGCTGAAACCCAAGCGAAGGCATCCTCACGCGCGGTTACCGAGAACGTCCATGCGCCCTCGGGGGAGGACAGCGCATCGTACGCCCAGGCTTCCTCGCCTTCCACATGATGCATCCACGGTTCCACCGCGGCCGTAGGGGGAGGCTGCACCCACGCGGAACCCTGGTTCGCCGCGCCTGCGGAGATGACAACGGACGCGGCCTCCGAGGGCACGAACGATGTCTCCGCGCCCGGCTCGAACCCGCCAACGTCCACCCGCTCGCCGACGCGCTCGTACCAGATCCAAGCCTCCGATTCGCCGGTGCTAACGAGGTCGATCCGTAGGAACACCCGATCGCCCGTCACGGACTCGTACCGGGTCAAGTACCCAACCTCTTCCTCGTAGGTCCAACGGTCGTACCCGTTCGCATACGTCTGCTCCATCACGTAACCCTCCCGCTCGCCCTCCGGCGTCGGCACGGGCCCCTTCGTCACCGTCACCTCGCCGTCCCCTCGATCCCAGGACTTCCCATCATGCAACGGGAAATCGAACAACGTGACCCGCTCGTTCCCCTCCCGATCCAAGGGGTTCAGCGAGCCCGATACGGGACCATGCCACACCCGCCCCCACGCGATGTCCTCCAAAAGATCCTCACGGCCCTCCCCACCGAACAGATACCCTTCAGCCGTCCTTTCAGCCACGACGACCGTGAACCGCTCCCCCGTGTTGTAAAGCCCCGTGGCCTCGTACGTCCACGACCCTCCCACCTCAAGACCAGGCGCGGCCACGCTATCGTTCCCCTCGTCCGGCACAAGCTCTCCTCTTGGATCCTGCTCGTCCGCCTGAGAGTCCTCGCTCACCGATGCCTCCTGGGACCCCAAACAGCCGGCTGCGCCAACCATGAGAACCAACAGCACGACCCATGCGCGCATAAGCCCCAGGCCCTCGATGACGCCATAAGGCTTCCCGCTACGTCATTGAATCCTCCGAAGCCACATCCTCACTCACCCCCGTGGCCGTGTCCACCGACACGTCCTCCTTCACCGGGGACCGAACCGGCTCGCTGCGTGCCCACCACCCCGCTAACGCGGCGCCCGTGGTGAGCATCACGAGCGCGTAGAAGGCGGGCACGAGCGCCGCGTCCGGGGAGCCCAGCTGGGTTAACGCGAGAACGATGGCCAGCGTGTTGTTCTGGAAGCCCACCTCGAAGGCCAAGCAACGACGTTGATCCTCTGGGGCCCTGGCTGCTCGCCCGACGACGAACCCTGCCCCAAGCGCGAGCACGTTCAGGGTGAACACCAAAGGAACGGTCAACCGGGCCAGATCCCAGAACACCGCCCTGTTCTCCCAGATTAGGGCAGCGATGACGAGCGCGAGGAACGCCGCGGAGGCGATGCGTAAGGGTCCCTCGGCGCGTTCGTGGATGGACGGCTTTCGGGCTCTGATCCACATGCCGATGAGGACGGGACCGGCCACGATGCCGAAGACCAGCCCGGCGAGGTAGAGGAAATCGATCTGCACGATGCGAGGATCGCCGAACAAGAGGACGGTCGTGACGAACAAAACGCCGGGGGTCAGGACCATCGCTCCCAGGCTGATAACGCTCGTAAGCGCGATGCTTAACGCATGATCGCCACGTCCCAGGAACGTGAGCAGGTTGCTCGTGGCCCCCCCGGGACAGGCGGCTAGGAGGAGAAGGCCAACGGCCAGCGCGGTGGAGAGGTTGAACCAGGTGAGGAAGATGGCGACCGTGACCATGCCCACGAGGGGAAGCAGCACAAGTTGCCCCGCCAGGCCTGCCATCAGGCTCTTGGGGGTTTCGATCACGCGGCGGAAGTCCTGAACGCGCAGGCTAAGGCCCATGCCCAGCATGATGATGGCCAAAGCGACAGGGAGGCCTACGTCGACGAGGGCTCCCGTGCTCCAGTCGACCTCCGTCACACGCCCTGGAAGAACGCGTTCGTACTTTAGGCCTCGTCAAGAGCGGGGCCAGACGCGGCGTGCTTGCTTGCGTCGGGATGCTCGTGGTGGAGTTCTTCGATGCTTGCAAGGTACGATCGGAGCTCGTCCAGGTACGTTTTGAACGCCTGTGATCCTTCCTGGGTGATCCGGTATCGGGTTTCGAAACCGCTGGGCTGGAGGGCGCGTCGTTCTTCCAAAAGCCCAGCATCCTCGAGGCGTTTGGCGTGCGAGGCGAGGTTCCCGTCCGTAAGACCCAGCGCGTCGCGGGCTTTCGTGAAGCCCACATCGCGGTGCTTGTACACCAGGCCCATGATGGCCAAGCGGGTGGGCTGGTGGATCAGCGCGCTGGTCCCTGTGAGATCCAACGCTTCACCCCCGGGCAAGATGGTAGGCGGCAAGCCCGAAGTAGGCCACAAAAACCGCGAAGGCTGCGGTGAGCGAGGGGGCGGCAAGCCCGCTCCCGGCAAGCGTGCTCGCCCAGGTCACATCAAGGACGATGGCGGTGACGACGAGGAAGGCACCAGCGAGAAGGGTGGGTTTCTTAAGCCCGATCCCGTCCCCGGGCTCGAAGAGGCCTAAGAGCATCGTGAGAAGACCGGTCGTTGCGAGCATGAGCATGTTGGTCTCCTGGATGAGGCCGGTGAACCAGAGGCCCCCCGCGAGGAAGAAGAACACGCCGGTGTACACGACGGTCGTGATCCACGATGCATCCTCCTCGTCCCAGGAGAACGCAAGCGCGAGGGTCCTCCACAACGAGCGCGTGGCGAACGCGGCCGCAGCGATCCACGGAACCCAGAAAACGGCCGATAGCCACCCGAGGCCTGCTTGGCTTGCCCAAGATGCGCCGGTCCCGTACGTGAGGAAGATGCCAGGGATGGCGATGCCCCAGATCATCCATGTCACGCCCATCATCTTCGTGGAGACCGTCTCCTCGTAGCCTCCAAGCTCGTCCAGAACGCGCGCGGCTTCACCCGCGGAGAGCTCCTCCGTCATGGTTCGACCCATGACCCCCCATGGGTCCTACCCCCATATCTTGACCTCGGAACTTTGAACCCCAAAGCCAACCTCCGTTCCCGCAAGACCTCCACGAGGACCTCGAAGGACATCATGCCTCTGTCTCGCCCTCATCCTCATCCGGTGTAAGCGCGTCCGTGTCCGTGCTCGATTCCTCCTCATCGGCGCCACGCTCGGCCTCCTCGATGAGGTCCTCTTCGCGCGCGACGAGCTCGGGCACTTGGTCCGTTTTCTCTTCGGGGATGTTGTGCTCCTCGCGCTCCTCCTCGTCCTTTTCCCCGCTTTCTTCGTTGCGGTTCATAGGTCCTCCCACCGTTTCTGCTCCCTGCCCTCTTGGTCATGGAACACGACATCCGTGTTCTGGTTGCTAGCAATGTCGATCGCGTACTCACGCGCTTCCTGCTTGGTTTCGAACGTTTTCGACGGTTGATCCGCATCCTCCCGTTTCACAGCCCACCCAACCTCGTGCGGGACCACATGCTGCGGGGGACCCTCCACACGCCGCCTATTTGAACCGCCTCCGCCTTTCGGTTTCCTGTCCGGATCGATGACATCCTTGGCTTGGGACTGCGCGATGGCGATCGCCCGCCCTTCCTCGTACCCTTCCTCCTCAACGAGCGTGTTCGCGATCTCGATCGCTTTCTCCCGAACCTCCGGGTCGAGGTTCTTCATGCTGTCCGGATAGTCATCCCTTGTCCAGGGCATAACCGATTCATGCTGCCTGGTATCGCTTGAACCTCTTGGGACGATGCTCTAGACCCAACGCGCACGCCACATGCCAGTCAAAACAAGCCTTCGCAAGCGGGCCTTTGCCTCGAACCGCGTGAAAACAAGCTTAATAGGCTACGCCACAGAAACCCAACCGTGTCCTCCCCCCGACTTGAAAAGTTACCAGAGGACGAGCAGAGCCGCCTTCGCGAGGAACCGTTCCCTCCCCTAGTACACCCCATGCGCCCTGAAGCCACCAACCGCCTCCCCTCCAACGAGAAAGGATGGGCCTACGAGCGCAAACTCGACGGCCAACGTGTCTTTGGCTACCACGACGGGGACACCGCTCACCTCACCGCCCAAAACCACCGCTCCCTGAACACCACCTACCCTGAACTCGTCGAAGCCCTCGAAGCCCAAACCGATCACACCCTCGTCGTCGATGGCGAAGTCGTCGTCATCGAAAACGGGCGCACAAGCTTCGAGAAACTCCAAGACCGCATGCACCGCGCCCACCCCCCCGAAGACGAACGCACCCCCGTCGCATGGGTCCTCTTCGACCTTCTCCACCTCGATGGATGGGACACGCGCAACCTTCCCTTCCTCACCCGCAAAAAGCTCCTCAAAGACGCCATCGACGCGAAAGCCCCCCTCGCCGTGCTCTCCCACATCCACGAACACGGCCAAATCCTCCTCGACCAAGGCCAACAGAAAGGATGGGAAGGCATCATGGCCAAGCGAGCCACCGCCCCCTACGCCCAAGACCGAAGCGACGGCTGGCTCAAAATCAAAATCAGGAAAGAACAAGAGTTCGTCGTCGGCGGGTACACCCGACCCGAAGGCTCCCCCGTCCCCTTCGACGAGATCCTCCTCGGCTACTACGACAAGCACGTCCTCACCTACGCCGGACGCGTCAACACCGGGTTCAGCCACGGCATGATGGAAGGGCTTGGACGCATCCTCCCCCGCCTCGAACAAGACGAGAAACCCTTCCACGCCGGCGACCCACCCCGACACGCCCGCTGGGTCAAACCCCGCATGGTCATCCAAGCCGCCTTCACCGAATGGACCCCCAACAACCGCATCCGCCACGCCCGCTTCAAAGGACTACGCCCCGACAAAGACCCCACCACCATCACCAAAGACCCCCTCCCCAACACGTAACCCCACTCACCTCAACGTGACGACCCTACCCACACCCCTCAACAAACTCGCCCCCAACCAACAAAAGCGCCTCACCCCCGAACCCACCCCCTCGGCGCTTGAACCCATGCTCGCAACGCCCGCCCAAACCCCACCCAAAGACGAGGATTGGGTCTACGAGCGCAAACTCGACGGGCAACGCGTGATGGGAACCCATACCACCCAACACACCCGCCTCTTCTCCCGCACGAACCGCCCCCTCAACAAGGTGTACCCCAACATCCACGAGGCCCTCGCCACCCAAGCCCAAACCGCTTGCGTGCTCGATGGCGAGATCATCGCCTTCGAACACGGTGAACCCAGCTTCGAAGCCCTCCAACACCGCATGCATCGAACCCCATCGAGACAACAGCGACGGAACAACCCCGTCGTGTGGATCCTCTTCGATGTCCTCCACATCGACGGGTACTCCACGCGGAACCTCGAACAGTGCACCCGCAAACACTTGCTCCCCCATACCATCGACGCCAACCCCCCGCTGAAGGTTCTCGACCACAACAAGGGATCGGGGATAACGTTGATCAAGAAAGCCTGCAGCCTGGGATGGGAGGGCCTCATCGCGAAACGCGCAAGCGCGAGATACGAGCAGCGGCGAAGCCGGGCTTGGCTGAAACTCAAATGCACGCATCAACAAGAGTTCGTCGTGGGGGGGTTCACGCGCCCCATGGGTTCACGAACGGGGTTTGGAGCGCTCCTATTGGGGTACCACGAGGAGGATGACTTCGTGTACGTTGGCAAGGTGGGCACAGGCTTCGACGAAGAGATGCTCGCGGGGCTGACCAGGGTTTTGGAGCGCATCGAGCAAGATCATCCCCCGTTCACGATGGGGTCACCGCCGCGGGCTGCCCGTTGGGTTGAGCCCCGCATCGTCGTGGAGGTTTTGTACGCTGATCGAACGACGGGGGGGCGGTTGCGTCATGCTCGGTTCGTTGGTCTGCGTCCGGACAAGGATCCGGACGAGGTGGTTTGGGAGCCTATTGTCGCCTCGGGGGTCTGATGTTTCGAAGCGTTTGCAAGAACCCTTTCGAGGGTTCGCGTACGACGGGGGCGTGGTGAGAGGCGTGTCCACGCTCGCGTTGGCGTTGGAGGATCGTACGGTCCGGATCCAGAGGCCGGAGAAGGTGCTCTTTCCGGAGGCGGGTGTCTCGAAAGCGGATCTTGCACGGTACGTGGCGTTCGTGGCGCCGATTCGGTCCTCGTACGTGGGGGGTCGTCCGGTGTTGATGCGCAGGTTCCCGGATGGGGTGGAGGCGTCGGGGTTTTATCAGCGAAGCGTGCCGGAGCATTTCCCGGATTGGGTTGAAACGGTGACGGTTTCGCGGGAGGGGGGCAAGAAGGAAACGTTGGTGGTGTTGGGGTCTTCGTCCACGGAGGCGTACTTGGCGGATCAGGGGGTGGTGGAGGTGCATGCGTGGTCGTCGCGTCGGGAGCATCTTGAGCGTCCGGATCGGCTGGTGTTCGATCTTGACCCG
>PWVY01000321.1 GCA_003561665.1 Thermoplasmata archaeon | reverse complement strand
CGTGGACGTGCTCGGTCCAGGTTGTGGGGTCGGGGTCTTCGGCGTCCTCGGGTGTTGCGCACCCGGCGAGGGGTACGGTGATGAGGCAGACGGCCAGGAGGAGGATGAGCCGGGTGGAATCGTTGTGCATCGTGCGGGGGGATGGTGCGGCGTGGGTTATGGGTGTGTCGTTTGTGTTCCGTGTAGATGTTGTTGTTCGGAGGTCGACAACAACGGGTATTTCTTCCAGTGGACTTTTGGGGGTTTGCCGCGGGGATGGTAAGTTTGAGCGGACAGGAATTTGGGAGCCCTGAGTACATGAACGCCTATCTGAACGGGATGCAGTTCATCCTGTTAGCGTTGGATGGGCGGGTTGAGAAGTTGGATGAGGAGGGGCAAGAGGTGATGCGTGAGGCGCTCACGGAGTACCATGAGTTGGCGATGCGCATGCGTGAGCGTGTGCGCTTGGGTGTACCTCGGTAGGTGCATGTGAGGGGGGCCCGGCCCCGCCCGCGTGGGCGGGGCGCGGGTGTTACACCTTTTTCGGGGGGTTTATTCTGCGTTGACGGGCCCAAGACCGAAGGTGGGCGCGTCGAGTTGACCGGGGGTGACGACGACGATGTTGGCTTGCGCGCCATCGTCGCCTTGGTTACCGGGTTGAGGTTCTTCCCCGGGCCACAGGCGCACGTCCACGGTGTGGTGCGTGTGGGGGAAGTGGTGGTCTTCGTCAGGGTCGTGCTTGTTGTGGGAGTTCCCTGTTTTGGGGTCGCCGGGTTCTCCGTCGTGTTCTTCTTCCCCGTCGGGGCCGAAGGTGAGTTTGTCGAAGTCGACGATGTTGACGAAGTTGTAGCGTTCTTGGATGGTGGGGTCGAAGGTTTCGGGTTGGATCTCGACGACCCAGGTGTAGAAGGGGACTTTGCGGATGTCCGCGTCGGCGTGGGCTTCGAGGCTGACATCGCCGACGCTGGCGAGGGTGCTTTCTTCGCGTTCGACGTAGAAGACGTGGTACTTGTACTCGTTCACGGTCCACGTCATCCCGTTAGGGTCGGTGAACTCGTACGTGATGTTGGTGTGTTGCAGGCTGGGGTTCTCGCGCGGGTCGGGCGCGTCGTCTTCGGTGAGCCATACGTGCGTGATGTTGTTCATGGGTTCGCAGTTGTTGGCGCTGGGTCCGCTTTTGCCGTGGCGGAAGAGGATCTGGTCGTTGAACCAGAGCACGGCGTTGGCAAATTGGTTGCTGGGTGGGCAGTGCACGATCCCTGCAACGGCGCCGTAGCCAAGCGTGCGGTCTTCGTCTTTGTCTTGCCCGATGAGGATCTCGACGAAGGTGGTGTGGCTTTCGACGCTTCGTGTCGTCTCGGTCATGTGGGCGCCCATCACGGCGCCGGTCGGTCCCAACAGCAGAGCTACTACAGCGAGTGTTTTCACTAGTTTCATGTCTATCCCCCCGCGGCGCAGCCCGCCGAGCCGTGGCCCGTTATCGGGCCAGAGCTGGGGCTACCGTGGGTGTCAAGGCGTGTCCGTCAGCCCCTCCCCGGGAGGTGTAACCCCGGAGAGTGACAACAACATTGACGAGCCCCTACTTAATTTCTTCCTCGCTCAGCGATGAAAATAAGGTTGGGGGGAACAGGCCCTCTCCCGTGGTCACGAGGGGACAAGGAGCACGCCTGGGGCGGGGGGCTTGCTTGAAGCGGGAAGGCTTGGACGTGGTACGCTTTGCCTTTGGGCCGTTGCCCCTTCACCGGGGCGTTCGGGGTCACGCTTCGAGGAAGGTTTCGATGTCCGTTGGCGGCATGGGTTCGTTCACGAGCCCGATGACGCCGGTGAGCGTGCCTGCTTGCGCGAGGGTCGCCTCGAAGGGGCCCTCGGGGACGGCCTCGGCGTGGGTCCACCCCTCTTGGGGAGCGATCAGGTGCTCGCTGGTTCCCTCCTCGTGCATGAGGTGGATCCCGGCCGCGCCCTCGAAGGCGTAGCCCACGCCTCGGAACATCCCCTCTTCTTCAAGGCTCGTGGACACTGCGTGGCCGGCGGAGGCTCCAGAAAGGGAGGTTGATGCGCCTGCGCCTGCTTGGAGCGATCGGTCGCTGAACATCTCGAACATGGAGGCTTCGTGCGCGTGCTCGAACGCGAGAGCGTCCTCGCATGCGATCATGAACACCAGCGCGGCGCCTTGTGTCAAGCTGTTCTCCCAGGCCATCCAGTGGGGGCTGGCGAAGGTGAACACGTGCTCGCCCGCTCGGAAGGTGACCTCATGGCTTGAGCCCCCGAACCCGGTGAACCCGGGGCCTCCAACCGCGTCAGTGACCGCCTCGTCCGTGTCGATGGGGCCTGCGAACACGCTCACCGGGAGCCCGGAGCCGCCCCCCCATCCGCCCCCGTACGAGACGACCTGGTCGGGTTGATCCCACCATGCCCCGTAGTACCGGTGGTGGGCTCCGCCTAACGCGACGGCTCGGTACGCATCACACGTGGTCTCCTCAGGCACGGTGAAGGAGAATTGAAGCGCCTTGGCTCCCTCGATGCCGTGCGCTGCGAGCAGGAGGATGCCCTCTTCAGGGCACGCGAGGAACGCGGGATCAAGGGTGGATTCGTTCCCGAAGGGGTCCTCGCGTTTCTCCGCGATGAAGGCGCGAACGTTGTCTGCTTGCTCCTTGCAGGGATCCACCGGGCTTACAGGCTCCTCACGGTCTTCCTCCCCCAAGCGCTCTGCCCCGTCCTCCTCCGCTTCGTTGGAGGCGGCGTTCCTTGAGGCTTCATCCTCGTCGTGCTCGGTCTCTTCCTCCACGCTGGCATCTTCCACCTCCTGCAAGGCAGGGTCCTCGTCTGCACCCAGGCATCCAGCTAGAGCGATCAACCCGACCAGCGCGAACAACCATCCACGTGCTTCCATGGCACGAACCTCTCCGTGGGCGGGTTAAGCGTTCGGGATACATCGTTTGAACCAGCGAGGCCTCAAACGAGCGTCATGATCAACGCGACGACCAGCACGAGCGTGACCAAGAACACGCTTAACCCGATGGGGGCATCCTCCCCCGGCAACGGGTCCTCAAGCGTCGACCGGATCCATGCCACCAACGCGTGGTAGAACGCGTCCACGCCTCGGCGGATGCCCCGGATGCCCCACAAGATGCCCCGCGTGGCGTAGTACAACCCGGGGTTGTACAACGCGTCCACATCCCGCACCTTCTTCACCCGCTTGAGAGGTTTCTTCACGAGCACGAACGCGACGAGCGAGACGCCCGCCGTCACAACGCCCTTTTGAAGGTGCGAGACGCTGTACGCATCCAACGCGGGCACGCTAACCGGTCCCCCACCAAGGCCCACCACGCTCGAAAGCGCCGCGGGGATGGCCAAAACGATGCACGCGATGGACAACGCGACCATCACGACCTTGTGCACCCCGCGAGCGTCGTTCACGTTCGAGGCATCGAACGTGTCCGGCGCGTCCCGGTAGAAGGCGTAGTACCCGAACTTGATGAAGCTCATGAACGTGCCCACGCCCGCGATCACGAGCATCCAGAACACGAGGCTCGAGCCAAGATCGTACGCGGCCGCGTCCGTGACCATGCCCTTGCTCACGAACCCGTTGAACCCCGGGAAGCCCGCGATGGAAAGCGCCGCGATCAAGAACGCGCCCGCCGTGACGGGCATCGCGCGCGAGAGCCCTCCGATGTTGGAGAGTTTCTCGTGGCCCGTGCGGTAGATGACGACGCCGGCGATCATGAACAAGAGCGTCTTGTACACGATGTTGTTGAACAAATGCGCGATCGCGCCGCTTTGGGCCAGCGCGCTTGCGATGCCGATGCCGGCGATCATGTACCCGACTTGGGACTGGATGTGGTAGGAGAGAAGCCGCCGCATGTCATCCTGGAAGAGCGCCATCGTGACGCCGAAGAGACTCATCGCGGCGCCCATGAACACCAGCCACGCGTGACCCTCCGGGAAGGCGCGAAGCATCGTGACCACGCCCACCTTCGTCGTGTACACGCTCAAGAACACGCTCGCAGCGATGTGCGGGCTCGGGTACGTATCCGGCAACCACGCGTGCAACCCCACGAAGCCCACGTTCACCCCGATGCCCACCATGGCCAACACGGCCGGGACGCCCGAGATGAAGCCTCCCTCCATGAGGAACGAGCCCGTGGCCGCGTATTGGGTCACGATGGCCAGCATCAACAGCGTGCCCCCGATGCCGTGAAGCACCGCGTAGCGGAACCCTGCGCGCACGGCGCGCCCGCCATGGTGCCACACCGCAAGCGTGCTGAAGATCGCCATCAATTCCCACCAGACGATCAACGAGAGCCAATCCGCCGCCAACACGGCGCCGAAACTCGCGCTCACGTAGAAGAGCACGAAGCTGGCCAAGCGGTGATCCGCGCTGGTTCGCATCGCGTACAAGACCGCACCCACGCCGATGGCGCCGAAGATCAACCCCGCCGTTTTGGTGACGCCATCCACCGCCAAGGGCTCCACGGGCAACCCGATGAACGTGGCCTCCAGCAAAACGCCCCGAGGCACCAGCAAAACCCATGCAGTGGCCCACACCGTCGCCACCAAGCCCGCAGGCAACGCGATGCGAGGCTTCACCCACGCCACGAACGCCGCCAACGCGAGCACAATCACCGGCGCGGAAACGATCCACGCCATGCTCATGCGGGCATCACCGCCTCGATGGCCAACTCGGCCAAACGCATGAACACGGCCGTGTCCGTGGCCACGCCCAAAACGATGCTCCCGATCATGGTCACCATGATGGGGCCCAGCATGAACCACGTCGTTTCACGGCCCAACGCGGGCCGCTGGAAGGCCACGTTTGCCTCGTCCGTCAACGGCGTGATCGAGCGCAACGCATCCCGCGGCGCTTGACCGCCCAAGGGGTTCTCGATCAACGGTTTAGGATCGTGCTCGTTCGAGGTCTCGAAGAAGGCTTGACTCACAACCGGCCAGAAGTACGCGATGTTCAACACGCCGCTTACAACGTACACGCTTGCGATCAACCACTGATCCATCGCGATCGCGCCCGTGAGGATGTAGAACTTGCTCGCAAACCCCGCCAACAACGGGATGCCCGCCATGCCCAACGCGCCCACCCCGAACGCGATCATCACGAACGGCATCCGCCGCCCCACGCCCGCCATGTCGCTGATGTACTTCTTCTTCGTCTCCACGTACACCGCGCCCGCGCAAAAGAACAACGTCAACTTCGCGAACCCATGCGCCGGGATATGGTAAAGCGCCCCCACCAACGCGGTCGAATGCAACACCGTCAACCCAAGCACGATGTACGCCAACTGGCTCACCGTCGAGTACGCCAAACGACGCTTCAAATTGTCCTTGTGAAGCGCGATGTAACTCGCCACAAGGATCGTGCCCCCCGCCGCGACGGCCGTGAGCACGTGCATCGACAACGCGTGCATCAACTCAGGCCCGAACACATCCAAGATGGTGCGCGCCACACCAAAAACGCCGCTTTTCACAACGGCCACCGCATGAAGCAAACCGCTCACCGGCGTGGGAGCCACCATCGCATCCGGCAACCACGCATGCATCGGCATCACGGCCGCCTTCACCGCGAAACCCCCCGCAAGCAACACGAACACCACACGCAGCAACCCCACACCGGCACCCTCCAAGCCCGCGATGCCCCCGTTCACGAACGCCGTCGTGCCCGACAACCAATACACCAACACCGCACCCGCCAACACCGCGATGCCCCCGCAGAACGTGTACGCCAAATACTTGCGCCCCGCCACGCGCGCCTCCTCGGTCTCATCATGCACAACCAACGGGTACGTGACAACCGTCAACAACTCGTAGAACACGAACAACGTGACCAAGTTCTCCGCGAACGCCACACCAAGCGTCGTCGCGATGCTCGCCGCGAAACTGGCAAAATACCGCGTCTGCTTGTGCTCGTTCAACCCCCGCATGTACCCGATGTTGTACAAGCTCGTAACGATCCACAACCCGCTGGCCAACAACGCGAACAACGCCCCCAACGCGTCCACCTCGAACGCGAACGCAACCCCCGGCACCAACGTGCCCATACCCAACCCCACCGCCTCCCCCGCCAACACGCGCTGAACCACAACGACAACGCACACGAACACGACCCCGCTAGCCACCAACGTGACGCCCTCACGCACATCCGGATGCTCACGCAGCCCCAAGATCAACACCGCGGCTACGGCAGGAACGAACACCGCCAACCCAACAAGCCACGAAGAAGCGATCACGGCGAAAGCAACACCTCGATGGCCGGTTCAACCAACCCCCCCAACCACGGACCCACCAACCCCAACCCGACCGCCACCACGGCCGCAGCAACCACCGGGATCACGGTGGGCGAGAGCGTCTTGAACCCGAACATGCCCGAACCCACCTCCTCCACCGGCTCCTCAACCGGGTCACGAACGTACATGCGCTCGATCAAACGCAACACGTACGCCAACGTGAGCAACGTGCTCGCCATGATCACGACAAGCATGCTCCACGATCCCACCTCGATGGCCCCCAGCGCCATGTACCACTTCCCCACGAAACCCACCGCCGGCGGCACACCCACCAACGCGATGCCCAACACCGCGAAACCACCCGCCAACACCGGCGCGCGATCACTCAACCCCCGATACCCCTCCACCGTGCGCACACCCACCGTGAGCCCGATCACGCCCACCGCCAAGAACAACCCCGCCTTCATCACGGCATGCCCCACCAGGTGAAGAAGCGACCCGAACACGGCCGTCTGCGTCGCCAGCAACATCCCGATCATGATCAACCCGAACTGCGAGACGCTTGAGAACGCCAACATGCGCTTGATGTCTTCCTGGCGGTACGCGAAGACGCCCCCCACGATGACGCTCACCGCGATCGCCAACATCAACGCCTCGTGGATCACCGGGTGCGCCTGCAAGAAGCCCACCGTGAACACATCGAACACGACGCGCAACAACGCGTACGCCGCCGTCGTCGAAACCAACGCCGCCATCAACGCCGTCACATCATCCGGCGCATCCACGTACGCATCCGGCTGCCACACGTGCATCGGGAAGATGGCCACCTTCACGCCCAACCCCACCACGATCAACGCGAACGCCGCCAACACCGGCGACGCGCCATACCCCACAAGCTCAGGCAAACGG
>PWVY01000218.1 GCA_003561665.1 Thermoplasmata archaeon | reverse complement strand
CTCCACCAAAAACCCACCCTCCTCCGCCACCTTCCCACCCCCCTCAAGAAACCCCTCCAAAACCACTACCAGGCCAAAGCCCGCGAACACGAACACCAACACGAATGGCCCCAAGCCGCCCACGCCTACGCCCGCCTGATCCACCTCGACCCCACACACGCCGCCGCCTACCACGGCCAAGCCCTCGCCCACATCGAAAACGACGACCCCGCCCAAGCCCTCCACATCGCACAACAAGGCCAACAACGCATCGGACCCGACCCCGACCTCTACACCTTCGAAACCCACGCCGCCCTCGAACACGGCGACACACAACGCGCCAAACAAGCCCTCATCACCCTCGCCCACCACGACACCCCCCGCGCCACCCAACTCCTCAACGACCTCGACAACGAAACCCTCACCCAAGACCCCGAGATCCAACGCCGCCTCAACCTCAACCCCAGCGGGGCAGGCATCGACGGATACACCTAGCGCGATGCGACTTAGCGCCCGGAGGAGGACGTATTGGCCCTCCACCTATTTCTATAAGTAGGATTATGATAATCGTGCTTATAGTGTTCTTGAATCGGGAGAGCGAGCTTTCGAGCCTTGAGAAGCTATTCGAAACAAGCTCTGCGAAGCTTTGCCGCCTTTACGGAAGGCGACGACTAGGGAAAACAGCACTCCTGCGCGAATCGCTCCGAGAGCACGGAGGCCTCTTCTTCACGATCCCAGAACAAACACGCAAAGGCATCCTCCATTCCATCAACGACCAAATCGAACGACAAACCGGCCGCAGACACCGATACGCCTCCTACGATGATTTCTTCGCGGATCTGCCCGCCCTCCTCGAAGCCGAGGAGAGGCTCGTAGTCCTGGACGAATTTCAGCGGCTACGATCAGAGGATGCAAGCGTAGAATCAACCCTCCAAGCGATCTGGGATAACCAGCTCCAAGAATCCGACATCCTGCTCATCCTATGCGGATCCGTCATCGGCATGATGCGAGCCCTAAACGAACCCCGAGCCCCACTACACGGCCGCTTCGCCTGGGATTTACATCTCTCCCCCCTCTCCTACGGGGCAGTCCGACTGTTCTACCCCGTAGCCAGCGAGAAAGAGCGCGTGACCAGGTACTCCGTGTTCGGAGCCACCCCGCACTACCATCGCCTCGCCCACGAACGAGGTCTCAAAAGCGCGATTGACCAACTGTTCCTCGACGAAGGAGCCCCCTTACGAGAAGAACCCCGCCTCCTATTGGAGTTGGAACTCCGAAAACCTGCACGCTACCAGGAGATCCTCGAAGCCCTCGGAGATGGATGCCGAAGCGTAGGCGAAATCGCAGACCGCTACGGCGAACCAGCCTCAACCTACACCCCCTATATAACGAAACTGCGGGACGAGATTGGGATCCTCAGAAGCGATGACCCGCTCTACGGGAAAAAACGGAACCAACGGATCTACTTCAGCGACCCATTCTTCCAGTTCTACTATCGTTTCATCTACCCAAACCTCTCCCGACTCGAACTCGGGAACACGAACGATGTCCTCAAGGACATCAACGACCAACTCACCGCCCACGCCGGACGCCCCGGCTTCGAACAAGTCGGACGCGACCTCCTACGAAAGCTGAACGGCACAACCTACCAAGAGACCAAGATCGATTTCTCCGAACTCGGAGCATGGTGGGACAAAGAACACGAACTTGACGCCGTCGCGGTAGGAGACAATACGGCCTACACCCTCGAAGCAAAATTCACACGAGAACCTGTGGGGCCATCCACCATCGACCGCCTCAAAGAACGAAGCCACCTCTTCAAGCAAGCATGCAACCGACGCAAGGTCGTCCCAATCGCCCTCAGCCGCAGCGGCTTCACACCCGAAGCCAAAGAAACAATCGACCAAGACAACCTGATTGCTATCACGCTCAACGACCTCGCAGACATCTACGGCCCCGTCCCCCACCCCAACCCCTAACCTCTCGTAGGGCTACTATCCGAGGAGGGAGGGAGCAACAATGCCTACGGAGGAGAGATACACACATGTGACTGCCCGCGTGAACTTCCGAGCAGATGAGGACATCCTCATCGTCCAAGAGGACCGTGACGCGTGACCCCCGGGCCGAAGCCAAGCAACGTTGTCAAACCCCTCCCCCTTCCGCGCGCCCGTGCCACTCCCCGGGCTCCCAACCATCCAGCCCCATACCGTCCTCGAACAAGCCCTCGCGACCCCCAACGACGCCCTCGCATACACCCTCATCTTCATCCTCGCAGCCATCCCCTGGATCGAGATCCTCCTCGTCATCCCACCCGCGCTCGCCCTTGGCCTTGACCCCATCCTCGTCACCCTCACCGCCTCCCTCGGCAACGCAGCAACCCTCTACGCCGCCATCCTCCTCCACGAACGCCTCGCAAAACGCTGGCAAAACCACCCGAAAACCAGCAAGAGCAAACGCACCGCGCGAGCACGCAACCTATGGAAAAAATACGGCCTGGCACCCCTCGCCATCGCATCCCCCCTGCTCACCGGCTCTCACCTCGCCGCCATCCTGGCCCTCCTCCTTGGCTCCAAACGAGGCCCCGTCACCCTCTGGATGACCACCAGCCTCGCAGCCTGGAGCATCCTCCTCACCCTCGCCACGATCCAAGGCATCGCCATCCTCACCTGACCCCTCCACCGGGGCGCTCCCGGCCAGCCTGATCAAGGGGAAAACGGTCCGGATCACGCTGAAACCGCAAACCCACTAAGCAACCGGACGGGCCACCACGGATCTGGCTCATACGCCTATACGTCATCGAACGGTTAGAGGGCAACCTGATATGTACCCGGCAGGATGGTGAATCGTCATGCTCTCGTTGCCGAGGCCAGAGGACCTTCGAGAGAAACGGCAACAACTCGGGCTCACGCAGACCGCTTTGGGGGAGCATGCCTCCGTAAGCCAATCGATGGTGGCCCGCATCGAAACCGGCGAGGTCGATCCATCGTACTCAACGATGCAACGCCTCGTGGACGCGCTCAACCGGTTGGAAGGGCGCATCGTGAACGTGGGCTCGATGATGACGGAGGCGGTCACGAACGTCGACCCGGAAACCAGCCTTCGTGAAGCGGTCGAGCTGATGCGCGAGCAAGGGTTCTCGCAGTTACCCGTGCTCCAAGAGGGGATACCCGTCGGTAGCTTGACGGAGGAACGCCTCGTCGAAGCCCTCAACAAGGAAGGCTTGGAGGACCTAGGCGGCGAGCCGGTTGCTTCCGTGATGGCGCCCCCCTTCCCGGCCATGGATCCCGACGAACCGGTGGAGGTCGCCGTTCGCATGCTTGAAGCCCGCGCCGCCGTGCTCATCATGGATGCCGGTGAGGTCGTGGGCGTCGTGACGAAGAGCGACCTCATCGGAACGATCCAAGACGCATAGGTTGCCATCCCGTCCCACACCCCAAGGTACTTATCGCATTCCACATGTAGCCGGTTCATAGAGAATTGTATAGATATGCATGAGATGCATAACAAGGCTGTTGTGAGACCCCCACCATGACCTTCGCCGAGAAACTCCGCGCCTGGAACGAACCCCTCGTCCTCTACGAAGTCATCCCCCCCGACCAAAGCGCACCCCGCGAAGAGATCGCCGACCAAGCCGCCTACATCACCAACCTCCTCACCGACCACGACATCGACGCCATCAACATCCCCGAGATCAGAAACGAAGAACGAAACGGCAACAGGAAAGCCGGCTTCATGGAGAAATACGACCCCCGCCAATTCGGCAAAATCATCCAAGACATCAGCACCCACGACACGGAGATCATCACCAACCACGTCATCGCCCACGCCCCACCCAAAGAACAACAAGCCTGGTTCCACACCACCTACACCACCTTCGACATCCCCAACCTCATCCTCGTCGGCGGCGAAACAAGCACCATCAACTACCCCGGCCCCACCGTCCCCCAAGCCGCCCAACTCGCCCAACAAACCGCCAACGACACCAACACCAACGCATGCCTGGGCGGCATCACCATCCCCACCCGCCGCCGCGACACCCTCGACGAACCCCAACGCATGATCCAAAAACAAAACCACGGCATCGAATACTTCACCAGCCAAGTCATCTACGAAGCCCAAAGCACCCAACAACTCCTCACCGACTACCACCACGCCTGCCAACAAACCAACACACAACCCGCCCCCATCTTCCTCAGCTTCGCCCCCATCACCGGCAAAAAAGACGCCCGCTTCCTCGAATGGCTCGGCGTCAACATCCCCAAACCCGCCAAACAATGGATCCACGCCCCCCACGCCCGCCCCCTCGAACGAAGCACCCGCATCGCCGAACACACCCTACGCGACATCCTCACCCACGCCCACGACCACAACCTCAACATCCCCCTCGGCATCAACGTCGAACACATCATGCGCTACAACTTCGAAGCCAGCGAAATCCTCCTCCAAAACCTCCAAAGCCTCCTCGAACTCCACCACCTCCAACACCCCAACACCCCAACACGTGAACCCCCATGACCACAATCCAACCCCTCCTCCCCGGCACCTACCCCCGAAGCCAAAC
Source organism: Thermoplasmata archaeon (assembly GCA_003561665.1). Taxonomy (GTDB): domain Archaea; phylum Thermoplasmatota; class SW-10-69-26; order SW-10-69-26; family SW-10-69-26; genus PWVY01. The sequence goes on along the minus strand of PWVY01000218.1, from coordinate 2,661 downwards.
CCTCGTCCAAACCACCCGCGATTACGACCGCAACCGCACCACCAAAGAAACCCTCCACGAACACCAAACCCGCGACACCGAAGCCCTCATCGGCACACAAACCCTCCACCACTACCCCACCCCCGCCACCGGCCACATCACCTGGCAAGACCCCTTCCGCCCCCTAACCCCCCTCCTCAACAACATCCAACCCGACACCCTCACCCGCTTCCTCGACACCAACACCTTCTACCGCCAACCCACCATCCAAGACGAACCCACCCTCAAGGCGGACGCCCTCCCCACCTTCCTCACCCGCCACGCCCCACGCATCCCCACCCAAAACGGTCTCACCACCCTCCCCAGCCCCACCGCCTGGATCACCGCCAACAAAACCGAACACGACACCTACCCCAACACCGAACACGCCCACACCCTCGCACGAACCCTCTACCCCACCCTCCTAGAACGCCTCCACGAACGCGGCACGAGAACCATCGCCCTCACCGACCCCTGGCTCTCCACCCACCCCAACCCCACACCCCTCCTCGAAACCCTCACCCCCCTCCACAACCACCACGACACCCCCCACACCCTCCTCCTCCACCTCCCCTTCCAAAACGCCACACCCCACCTCGAACACATCCACCAACAACCCCTCCACGGCACCCTCATCGACCTCCACCAAACCCCCCACGACGCCCTCGAAAACCACCCCACCGACCGCGCGCTCGGCATCGGCATCATCGACGCCCGAGCAAGCCTCCTCGAACGCGAAGACCTCCTCATAGCCACCATCGACGAAACCCTCGAAACCACCCAACCCCACACCCTCTACATCACCCCCACCGGGCCGCTCGAACACCTCCCCGAACCCATCGCCCGCAAAAAACTCCGCCTCCTCGGACAAACCGCACACACCGCCCAACGAAAGCTCCAAGGTGATCACGCATGACGCCCCCCAACCACGACGAACTCGTCCTCCACGAGATCGGCTCTCTAGCCAAACCCGAATGGAGCGTCAAACCCAAACGCGACGACCCCCTCACCGAGGAAGACATCCAACACGCCAAAACCTGGAGCCAACGACTCGGCATCGAACACGAAGCCAAACCCCTCCTAAGCCTCCTCAACACGAAACGCGACGGCTTCACAGCGCAAGAGATCGACCAACTCACAAGCTATGCCAGCCTCTTCGCCATCCGACTCCAAGAACACGCCGGCCTCGACTGGGTCTACGACGGCGAACAACACCGAAGCGAGATGTACCGCTACCCCGTCACCCACAGCGAAGGCTTCCAATTCCGGGGCTACTGCCGAAGCTTCGACAACAAATACTGGAACAAAGCCGCCGTCACCAACGAACCCAGCCTCACCCAACCCTACCACACCCAAGAACAAGACACCATCCAAACCCACGCCAACAAACCCATCAAAACCCCCATCACCGGCGCCTACACCATCGTCGACTGGAGCTTCGACGAACACTACCTCCGAAAACACCTCCACGAAGCAGACATCCACCCCGGCACCCCCCAAGCAAAACAAGCCCAAGCCAACGCACGCCACGAATTCACCATCGACGTCGCACGCAACCTCATCCGCCCCAACATCCAAGCCCTCATCGACAACGGCGCCACCTGGATCCAAATCGACGAACCCGCCGTCACCACGCACCCCGACGAAGTCCCCCTCTTCGTCGAAGCCTTCAACGAAAGCATCCAAGGCCTCACCCACCAATGCCGCTTTAGCACCCACATCTGCTTTAGCGACTACAACAACCTCTTCCCCCACATCCTCGAACTCGACGGATGCAGCGAATTCGCCCTCGAACTCGCCAACCGCGACAGCTGGAAACAAGGCACCGACCGCGACACCCGCAACGGGTACCACATGCTCGACGCCTTCAAAGAACACGACACCAACGCCGCCATCGGCCTCGGCGTCGTCGACATCCACACCAACGACATCGAACCCCCCAACCTCGTCGCCGACAGGATCCGCTACGCCCTCAACCTCTTCGACGACGACCCCACCAAAATCTGGCCCTGCACCGACTGCGGCCTACGCACCCGCACCTGGGACATCAGCCACAAAAAGATGCAAAGCCTCGTCCAAGGCGCCAACCAAGTCAAACAAGACCTCGGCCTTTGACAACAGACCCTCCCGCATCCATCGCCTTGGAGCCCTATGAGCCTTGAGTCAAAGTAAGCACAAGATCCAGATTAACCCCTGAGCCTCTCGCCTCCTCGGCTTGAGAGGCAACCACGCCCGCATCCGATGGTGGCCCTGGGGCGAGCAGAGCTTAAACCGGATGCAGCCCGTTTCGCTCGCAACCAGGAGAACCACTGACGGTACTGCAACCAACTGTTTGCACCCCATTTTTTTGAACGTGGGTCATGATTCCAACGTTGGGAGGAGAAACCCTGCAACGGAAGCCCTCAAGGCTTATCATCGTGCTAATCGCGGGAATCGTCACGACCGGATTCATCCCCATTGGGGGAGCCTTCGAAGCCACCGGTGAAGACGAAGACCGCATCATGGCAGATTCAGCCGAGGAACGATTCCATGAGAAAGGTCTCGATAGGATGGACCGTGTCGATCGTCTGCCCACGGAGGAACGGCTCGAAGATCGGGACGGGGAGAGCGTTTTGGAAGAACGCTTCGGGCAGCGGGTTTCGG
>PWVY01000279.1 GCA_003561665.1 Thermoplasmata archaeon | reverse complement strand
CCGATGTGCTCTTTCACGTTCTTGTCCGCATCGACGAGAAGCGCTGGCGGGGCAAAGCGGTCGATGAGGGCCGTGTCGGCTTCGTCCCTCATGCGGCCTTCAAGGGATGGGGTGGAGGGAGGGGGGTCTGGCATGGGTAGGGTCCTAGCAGGGGAGGGTTCAAAGCGAAGGAAGCGGGAGGGGGATTTCTGGCGAGCTTGGTAGATGGGGTGGGGCAAGTCGAGGGCGTCGAAGAGTTCGCGTGCTCGGCCGGGGCTTTCGGAGGGGCCAAGGACCATGACCCCGTCCGGGGCCAGCGCGTAGTGGAACCGGGTGAAGATTTTGGCTTGGAGTTTGTGCGTCATGTAGATGACGACGTTTTGGCACGTGATCAGGTCGATGTTGGAGAAGGGGGGATCCGTGGTGAGGTCGTGGATGGAGAAGATGCACATCTTCCGGATGGTGTTCGTGACCTTGTACCCGGTTCCGGTTTCGGTGAAGTATCGGTGAAGGCGGGCGGGGCTGATCTCGGCTTCGATCCCAGGGGGGTATGCGCCTTCGCGCGCGGTCTCGATCGCGTTCTCGCTGATGTCGGTCGCGAAGATTTGGACCTCTCGCGTGATGCCTTTTGCTTCGAGATATTCGTCGATGATGATGGCGAGCGAGTATGCTTCTTCCCCGGTGGAGCATCCGGCGACCCAGACCCGGAGGGGGTCCTCGTCCTTATCGTCGAGGAGGCGGTCGAGCACGTGGTCTTTGATGGTTTCGAAGAGTTCGTCGTCTCGGAAGAAGCTCGTGACGAGGATCAAAAGCTCGTCTTTGAGGGCGTCCAGCTCGTCGGGGTTCTGCCGGATGTGTTGCACGTACGCGTTTAACGAGTCGGCGTGCGTGGCCATCATGCGGCGGTGGATCCTGCGTTTGAGCGTGGATCGTTTGTAGTTCTTGAAGTCGACGGTTGTCCGTTCCTGCAGGAGGTTGAAAAGCTCCTTGAACTCGCCCTCGGGCCAGCGCGTTTCGGGATCTTGAGAGGGGCCTAGGTAGGGGTGCTCGAGGAGGCGGGCAAGCTCGCTCCCGATGTCTTCGGGGTCAAGGACGAAATCGGCCACGCCCGCATTAATCGCGGCTCGGGGCATTTCTTGGAAGTCTGCGCTCTCGGGGTCTTGCACGATGGCGACGCCGCCAACCTCGCGGACCCGCCGTAGGCCTACGACACCGTCGTTGAGGGACCCTGAGAGGAGGATCGCGACGGCGCGGTCGCCTTGGTCTTCGGCAAGGGATTTCAAGAACGTGTCGATGACGAACCCGTGGCCTTTCTCCGGTCTGGGGGAAAGGTGAAGGCAGCCGTCCTCGATCCGGAGCGCTTTGGAGGGGGGGATCACGTACACGTGGTCCTCTTGGACTTGTGCCCCATCTTCGATCTGCATCACCGGCATCAGGTTGTACTCGCCGAGGAGCTCTGCAAGCTCGCTTCGGTGCTCGGGGCTTAAGTGTTGAACGATGACGAACGCCATCCCCGGTTCGGATGGGAGCTCGTCCAGGATCGTGGCAAGGGGCTGGATGCCTCCTGCGGAGGCACCGATGCCGACCACGGGGAAGGAGAGCGATGGGGTTGGCATCCCGTCGTCCGGGGGGGATGATGGTGCGGCTTGATCATCAGGGGTTGCTTCGTGGTTGTCCGTCATCTAGGATCTCCGTTCCGTTTCGTTCTCGTCGGTTCGATTCGGATCGCGCGGGTTAAGGCTGCGCTTTCCCTCTGGTTGAGGGGCTGAGGGGGGCTCGGGTTCGTCCCGATAGGTTTCAAGGTGGTGTTCGGCAAGGCGTCGCTCGGTTCGGCGGAGGATCTCGGAGAGCGTTGCAGAACTCGTGTCGAGCGTTTCTGCGAGGTCGCGAAGCTTCGTGGTGCGTGGAATGTCGTAGTAACCCTCCTCTAGGGCGACCTTGAGGACGGAGCGTTGACGGTCCGTGAGCAGTTCCCGCGGTGCGTCTTCTTGGACGCTGGTCTCGTGGAGGGATTCGAGGACGGCATCGTCTTCGCCGGGTGAGAGTTTCGCGAGGAGGGTCTCGATGGCGGGCTTCTCTCCGAGGATATGGAGCATCACTTGGCCCTCGGGTTCGAGGACGACGTGGCTTACGTCAACCTCGCCCAAGGGAGCTTCCCCCATCCACCCTGGGTCTTCAAGATCACAGATGGCGAGGTTAGCGCTTCCCGTCCCCATGTCTACCTCCGTTGCTTTGAAAGCTTCTTGGAGCCAGGCGAGGAACGGTTTGTCGATGGGCGTCCTCGACCATGCAAAGACACGAACCCTGGCGCCGCTTTTCAACTGTTTAAGGTGCACGGAAGCAGGAGGGGATGAGATGTTGAGGGCGTCACACGTCGTTCGTACGGTTGCACGCATTCGTCCCTCCTTCTCCCAATGGTTCCCGTGGGCACGGTGGAACCCCCCTCAAGGAAGGGGTCCAGATGGTTGTCGCGCTCGTCGAGAAGCGCGCTCGGTGTCCCCTCAGCTGAACATGCAAGGCACCTAGTCTATCCCCCGCTTCCGCGTTAAGGGTTGGGGACGACTCACTGGACCTTGAACACATCGCCGAACGGTTCAAAGCCCTCGCGTACCCGACCCGCTTGGAGATCCTCAACCGCCTTCAGGAACCCCAACCCATCGGGGAACTACGCGTGGAAACCGAAGAGAACGGGCGAAAGCGTCAGCTCACGCGTGAAGGCGTCCGTCACCACGTGGTCCAACTGCTCGAAGCAGGGCTCGTCGAAGCCACGACGCCAGGATCCCCGAACGGTAACATGATCACGTACCAGGCCCGAAAAGCGGGACTTTTCCACCTATCCGAGACCCTCATCCAGATCGCTCACCCGAACGCGACATCCAACCGACCCCCCACCAAGACCCAAGGAGAACCCTTGAACTCCCGCAATGTTCCAACGCCCTCCCCTTGGCCACGCCTGGCCATCGTGAACGGGCTCGGACGAGGCATACGGTGCAAGCTAGAACCGGCCCCTTCCACCGGTGAACGGGGATGGGTCATCGGCAGGGACGACGCATGCGACGTGGTGATCCCTTACGACGAGAACGTGGCCGAGCAACACGCAGAAATCGTTCAAACCGACGACGGTTTCAAGCTCGTGGATTTCCGAACCAGCGGGCCAACCAGCCTGAACTGGAACCCCCTTGAACGAGGCGACACCACGAACGTGACAAGCGGTGACATCATCGGGGTCGGCTCCACGCTTTTGGTCTTCCAACCCGGAGAACAAGCCACGATAAGCCCCCTCCCCCAACCGTAAGAACACGCACCGAACTAGCACGTTAGTGAGCCCCCTTATCCCCATAGCGTAGGAAGTAGACCCATGGCCACGACGACGCAAGGAGGGAAGTCCAGACAACCAAGAACGCCTCACGCGACCACGCTCGAGGCCATCTTGGATGCCGCATGGGAGGGCTTGTTGCTCGTCGAGGAGGACGGCTCGATCTTCGGGTACAACCAACGCTTTCTGGACCTTTGGACGCTCACAGGGACCAAGAGAACCCCCAACGACGAGGAAACCTTCATCGAACACCTCGAACGGAACGCGGACCAAAGCGAGCCGTTCAAGCTCTCCAAAATCAACAACCCAGACCGTCAACGGGACTCCTCCAAACTCAAGATGGAGAACGGCCGCACCCTGAAATCCTCCTCGAAACCGCTCGTCATCGACGATGAGACCGTGGGCCGCGCCTACCGCTTGATCGACATCACCGAGCACCAACAAGCGCTGGAACGCCTTGACCGGTTCATCCGCATGGCAAGCAACGACCTACGCGAGCCCCTGCGGACCCTCAGCGGTCATCTACACCTCCTAAACGAGAACCTCCCCCCCACCACGGACGATGCGATCCAGGAACCCCTACAGTACGCTCTGGACAGCGCACACCGCATGCAAGCCATGATCGACCAGCTCGTCACCTACGCACGCGCCAGCGCCCAACCAGGAGAACACGCCCACGTCGACCTCGACGACGCCCTCCAAGAAGCCCTCGAATCGCTGGAACGGCGCATCCAGGAAACCGACGCCCACATCCACGCGCAACCCCTTCCCACGCTCAAAGCCCACCGCGGCGTTTTCGTTCGCCTCTTCCAGAACCTCATCGACAACGCGATCAAGCACAACGACAAGCCACGCCCCTGGATCTGGATCGGGGCCAAAGACGACGGTGACCACGTCCACATCGTCGTCGAAGACAACGGGCCCGGCATCCCCAAGCAAGAACAAGAAGCCATCTTCGAGATGTTCCACCAAGGCAACCAAGACGACCCAGCCCAAGGTACCGGCCTCGGGCTTGCCCTCTGCAGAGAGATCGTGGCCCAGTACGGAGGCGATATCAACGTCGAAGCCACGCCCGGGAGAGGGACCCGCTTCATGATCAAACTCCCCCACAACTAAGCCCCACCTCCCCTCGCACCCGAAAGTCCCGCCTGCAACAGGCTTATCCCAAAGCTCCAACATCCAAGAAACCCCATGGAGGAGATGACGGACACGGAGATCAACGACGCCATCCACAAGGTCCGCGTGGGCATCCTCTCCCTCGCCCGAGGCGACCGCTCCTACGCCTTCCCCCTCTTCTTCGAGTACCACGACGGCACCTTCTACTGGCACTCCCACCCCGGCGACAAGGAAGCATACATCCACGCCACAGAAGAAGCCTGCCTGACCCTCGTTCGAGGCTACGGACAAGACGACTGGATCAGCGTCATGGCCTTCGGGAAACCTCATCCCATCTGGGACGATCAAGAGATCGAAGACGTCGAACACCTCCTCAAGAACGTCCCCCCACCCCCCCAGCTTGGGACAACACCCGAAGGCGAACCGAAACGAAGCGAGAAAAACGCCGTCTACTGGCGCATGACGCCCACCCGCACGACCGGTCGCAAAAGCAAATCACCCACCTAAGGGGTTCAGCTTTATGTTCGCCCACGGCGAAGCTCTTTCAACACCCACACCCACTCATGCATCATGCCTGACGGTACGCTGATGGTCCCCATCGCGAACGAAGAAACCCTCGACCGGCAGATGGAGACAGCCATCGACCTGGCCAACGATCACGGCTACCGGCTTCTTATCCTCCACGTCGTATCCGTCCCCCCTCAAATCCCCATAAGCGAAGGAGAACGCCTCATCACGGACGAACAAGAAGCGTTGCTCAACCTCGCCAAAGAGAAAGGGGACGAACACGACATCCCCACGGAGACGCTGACCCAGATTGCAAGAGACATCGGCAAAGGGATCCTCGCTGCCAGCGACGATCATGACGTGGACATGATTCTACTGGGTTGGAGAGGTCGCCCTCCCCGCCGAGAGGTCATCCTTGGAAGCTACATCGACCGGGTGCTCAGGAACACGGAACGCGACACGGTCATCAAGCGCATCCGCACCCCCACGGAAAGCATATCCACCATCCTTGTGCCCATCGCAAGCGGCCCCCACAACCAGCTAGCCACTCGAACCGCTGGAGCTCTTGCAAGGGAAAACGACGCCTCCGTGACGCTCCTCCACGTAACCCCCAGAGACCCGTCCAGCAGCGACCAGGAAAAAGCGCAGCGGGTTCTGGAAGCAGCACGCCGGGACCTTGGGGACGTTCCCAAGGTCGAAGACCAGATCGTCCCCAACGATGACACAGCGAGCGAAGTCATCAAATGGACCAAACGCCACGACGTGACCCTTGTGGGAGCCACGACCAAGAGCATGATCCAAAGCAAAATCCTCGGCACCGTATCCAACAAGGTTGGACGCCACGGCGAGGGGACCGTGATGATCGCCCAACACGCACCATGACGGTTTCAAGGCAACCTCGATGATGACGCGCTCTTCCTAGCGCTCAAGGGGCCCAGAGAGGAACGAGAATCCTCCCTGGACCCGCGAGCCAGATCCCCTCGGAGCCTGAGCGTCGTTCTGCTCTCGTCACTGGGCGGTGTACCCGCCGTCGATGGTGAACGTTTGGCCCGTGGCAAAGCTCGCCTCGTCTGTGCAAAGCCATGCTATCATGTTGGCGATCTCGTCGGGTTTCCCCAAGCGGTGCATAGGATGCATCTCTTCGATCTCCTCGTACACCTCGGGGTCCTCACCGGCTTTCACGCCGCGTTCGAGAACCATGGGGGTCTCGATGAAGCCCGGGCAAACGGCGTTCACGCGCACGCCTTCCTCGGCAAGCTCCAACGCGGCGGTTTTCGTTAGACCGACGACGCCGTGCTTGCTGGCGGTGTAGGCGGGCGTGGTGGGGAAGGCAACGAGCCCGAGGATGGAGGCGGTGTTCACGATGGCTCCGCCTCCGTTGTCGATCATGGCGGGGATCTGGTGCTTCAGCCCAAGGAAGACGCCCTTGAGGTTGATGTCGACGACCTTGTCCCAGGAGGCCTCATCGTACTCAACTGTGGGCGCGAGTTCGCCTTCGATGCCTGCGTTGTTGACGGCAAGGTCGAGGGTGCCGAACGCCTCGAGGGTCTCCTCGACGAGGGCTTCCATGTCTTCGTTCTTGGACACATCCGCGTGCACGAAGAGGGCTTCTCCTCCTCGTTCGTTGATGTCTTCAGCGACGCTTTCACCAAGCTTGTCGTTCACGTCCGAGACGACGACGGTGGCTCCGCGACTCGCGAGAGCCTCGGCCGTGGTTTGACCGATGCCCGAGGCGGCGCCGGTGACGATCGCGACTTTCCCTTCAAGAGGTGCGTTTTGGGTTGGGGTCATGCGTGGATCCTCCGTTCGGATGATGCTCGAAGAAGCGCGCGTGCCCTCCCTCGAACACCTACCCCTTGTTCGTCCCTCAGCATTAACTCCAAAGGATAGTCTCACACGTGGGAACAAACTCCTTGTTCCCTCCTGGCGACGAGGGTACAAGAATCAGAGACACGGAAAACGAGACGATCTGCTGGACCCAACGAACCACGACCCCTTCACGGCTTCCCAACTACCTCCTCACCCGCTTTTCCATGTCCTTGATCACTTGCTTAGCCGCAGCCCGCTTCACGGCAACACGATCCCCCTCGAACCGGTAACGCTCCACCGTCACCTCGACCGGGCCCGCCACGGCGACGAACATCGTGCCCGCAGGAACCCTCATCTCTTCCGCGCCATCATCCGCAAACCCTGTCACCGACCCCGCCCAAGCCGTCCCCGCCACCGCCTGGATCCCTTCCGCCATCTCGACCGCGCTTCGAGCACTCACCGGGCCCTCCCGGTCCAACACCTCCCGATCCACACAGAGAGCAT
>PWVY01000157.1 GCA_003561665.1 Thermoplasmata archaeon | reverse complement strand
GAGCCAGTCGCCTTGCCGGTCCTCCTCACAGTGGCGGTCAACGCTGGTGGTGTCGTCAAGGGGGACCCAGTCTTGAATGGTCCAGACCCCGTTTTGGAGGCGTTCGATGAGGAGGAGTTCCACGTCGTCGATGCTCTCGGGGATGTGGGTTCGAAGCGTGACGGTGTCGTTTTGGGTGAGGACTTCGAGCCCGGTGGGTTGGCAGGGCCGTAGCAAATCCGAGGGGCGGGAGAGGTCCAGCGTGATATCGCGGATGCGTTCGGAGAGCTCGTTGCCGGCCTCGTCTGTGGCTTCGAGCCGGTCATCGGTGTCGATCTCGAACGTGAGGGGTTCGTTGTCTTGGATGCTGCGTTCAAGCGCTTCGAAGAGCTTGATGCGGTTTTCGTGATCTGAGGGTTCTATGCCGGGCGTGTTGGGGTCTGTGGGGTCTAGCATGATGTTCAGCGCTGCGTGTCGGTACCAGGTCCCGTCGGGGGCTTGCCCGGAGCGGGGGAGGTTCAAGCGCGTATGACAGGCCACGTCCCCATCATGGGTTTCCGGGCTGCACCAGAGGTGGTCGGTATCGTCTTCGTGGTCCCAGGCAAGCCGGATCCCCTCGACCTCACCGGTATTCTCGTTGAGCGTCGCGTTGATCCAGTTCTCGTGCAGGGGGTCGTCCGTGGCGCCTGCGAACGTGATCTCGCGGATGGGGCTTTGGCTGGTGACGTTGAAATCGACCTCGATGAACAGGCCCTCGGATAGGTCCCCTGTGCTCATGTGCCCGCTTACTTCGGGCGCGTTGAGATCGTCCACGCCGATCCCGATCTCGCCCAGGACCTCGTGGTCCAACGCGGGCACCGGTTCCCCGTTGGCATCCTGCACGGGCGTGAGCAGGACCTCGGGATCCTCTTCGTCCACGACGATCTGGTCGACCGTGGCGCTTGGGGGCAAAGCGATGCGTGTGGGCGCTTCCCCGAAGGGGGCATGCCAGAGGCCTACGTCGGCTTCGTGAACGCCGGGGCCTTCGAGCACGGCCGGGTCGTCCACGTTCGTGCACCCGTGGGGAAGGAGCTCGGGCTCGTTCTCCCATACCTCCAACGGGTAGGTGGTCGCCCACGTGCCTCGGTCCCCAATCCAGTCCAGGCTTGCATCGTTCGCGTAGCCCCGGTAGGGGGTGCCATCCAGGCACACGACAGGGGCTACGTCGTGGTGACTCGTTAACCGGAACGGGCTTTCCACGTGGATGTGCTCGGGTTCACCGTCATCATCCTGGTGGAGCACGCGCACTGTGAACCCTTCCAACGCGGCAGGCGCTTGATCCATCACGGGCCCGTGTTCAATCCAGGAGAGCACCCCCTCGGGTTGCGTCGTCTCCACCGGTTGAGCATGTCCAGGCACCGGGCCTTCTTGAGCAAGGGGGTCGCGGTCGAGGTGAAGCTCACCCTCAAGCACCTCCTCGCCCGTGAGCGTGCTGATGGGCCCGTGCAACGTGACACGGTACTCGTACGTGCCCTCGGGTAGGAACCAGCGGTCCAGATCGTACCCTCCGCTCCCGTCCACGTGGTAGGGCACGGGGAACGCGTCCGTGGCGCATCGAACCGGCATGTTCGAATCGTCCGTGTACCCGCAGTGAACCGGGCCGGCCATCACGCTAAGCCACCCAACGCCTGAGGGTGCAAACCGGTCCCACACCGGGCTCGTTTCGTTGCTTCGAGCATGCCCTGGGGGCACCCGCACCTCTAGGGTGGCCCAGCACCCGCTGGTGCCTTGGGCTAGGGGGTTCCCGCCGGGGACGTTCTCCTCGAGCGCGTTCAGTGTGAGGAACCGCTCGCTTGATTGGCCGGTATAGCACGGGTTGATCGCGCCGAACGCGTTGGCGGGAACGTTCCCGCGTGTCTCCATCGCGACAAGGAGGCGCTCGTGGTCTCCGATGGGGTCCTGCGTGAACGTGTCCAGGTCGGTCGAACACCGTTGCTCGTCCAAACCGAACCCGCGTAGCACGGTCCCGTTCTCGTGCACGGCGTAGGGACCCGCGCACAATTCGGGCGGTTCGAACTGGAGATCAACCGGCATCCCTGTTCCCGTGGCTGGGCCTCCTGCGGTCCCGAGCACGTACTGGCCGAGGTTGTCGACGCTTAACGCGTCCACGGTCTGAACCTGCAGGGTCTGACCCGCACCCAAGTCGTCCGTTGTCATGGGGAACTGATCCTCCGCGTTTAGGATAGGAGCCCCCACGCTCGATAGTTCACAACGGTCGAACGTGCGCCAGGAATGGTCGTTGCGCCATGGCGGCAAGTCGAGGGTCCGGTCCGTCATCAGGTACTGGGTGGGAGCACCCACGTCCACGAACCGCGTCGTGATGTGAGGCGCGTCCTCCCGCACCACCGTTCCAATGCCAATCTCCGTGCAGACATCCAACTCGTGGCTGAGGCTCACGTGCCCGATCGCTTCGGGACGATCCAGCGTGTACGTGTTCTCCTCGTTCCCTGCCACGAACAACGCCGTCACCTGCGGCACCTCTTCTCGCGCCGCGCCCAACGTCCCAGTCTCCACCTCTGGGCACGCATCGTCATCTTGCTCTGTTGGGCACCAGTACACGCTGCCGAAGCTGTGGTTCGTGCTCGTGAATTCGGAAGCTCCGGTCACGGCGGTTCCCGCCGTCAACCGTGTGAGTTGATCGATGGTGGCGCTTGTGTTCTGGACGTACACGCTTCCCATGCTCCCGCCGCGAACGTCGAAGAGGTTGCGGTCCGTCTCATCCTGTGATCCGATGAAGAGCAACGCCGTGATGCTGTGACCGATCATGTGAGCGTCCATCCCAAGCACCGGCTGGCCAGTGGGTAGGGTGGCTGCGTTGTGCACGTCGATGCCACCGGCTTGACCCCCCTGAATCGTGTTCGAGCCACCTGCTGCGTGCACGAGGCTCGTCATTGTGGTCGCCCCAAGCTCCATGTCCAGGTTCACGCTCGCGACGTCGCCGTGGAACGTATCGTCTCCACCCAAGTCTACCAAGACACTGCCCGCTGCCGCGTGGCGCAGGACGTCGGTTTGTTCCTCGTCGGTTTCGAAGTCGTGCTGGGCCCGAAGCTCGTGGGCAAGCAAGGCCGTATCGAGGCTCGCGGCTTGACCCATGTACCGGTCGTCGCCTCGCGTGTCCAGCACGAGGTTGGGCACGAGGGTCACATCATCCGAGTAAACGTTCGAGTTTTCACCACCGAATCCCAACGGGCCCATGCTCGTCGTGTTCGCGATCATGCGGTGGGGCGTCACGTTGTGGTACACATCGTCCGTGTCCCCTGCGTCGATGAGGATCATGGGGTACGGGGGCTCGTACACGCGCTCGGTATCGTCCAGGTGCACGAGGATCTCGTTGTGCAGTTCGATCGAGGATCCAGGGAAGAAGCCCGCCAACCAGTTCGACATGCCTCTTGACTCGATCGTGACATCGTGATCGTCGACGCGGATGGTCCCCTCCGTGGGCTCCTCCGTGTCCACCTCGTAGGACCGATCGAGCGCCATCGACCGCAAGCCTGGGAACTCGACAAACTCCGAGAACCCGCTAGGGGAAGGGAGCACAACGGCCTGATCCCCCGCACCAATCATGATGAATGATCCGTCATCGTCGAACTCGGGCGGTTCTGCATGACCTCGATCCCAGTCGCTTACAAGCGTCCACGCTCGAAGGTAATCCCCATCGGCCCTCTCAAGGTCCACGCTTGGCTCAAGGGCCTCATCGAACACGACCGGTGAGAACCCCGTGGAGGATCCTCCAAGATCCAACGCGACCGGCACCGTCACGGGGAGGCCGTGTGCGAAGCCGGAGGGCAGGCTTGGATGGAAGCTTAACCCGATCCCAACCTCCTCCACGTCGTACACGTTGTCCCCTGCGAAATTCACGTACCCTCCAAGCCCACCCACTCGGTACGAGAAACGATCTTCGAACACTGCTTGCCCTTCCTCGTTCACTTCGAACGGAGCCAGGGCGCTACCGACCCCTCGCTCCACGCGCACCTGATCGTTCCCCCCGAAGCTTTTCACGATGGCCAGGCCGTCCTCTTCGATCAGGCCCACGCCTTTCTTCACATCGAACACATCATCCCCGCCGGCATCGTAGATGGCCGCCGTGCCGCCGCCCGCCGCGTACGCGGCAGCCCTCTCCCCCTTGTACGTGTCATCGCCCTCCAAGTCGACCACGACCTGCATGGGCGTGTCCGCAACGATGGCGACCTCGACCCCCTCCTGAGCTTGGACGGTTCCCATGGCCTCATCGTACGTGATCTGGAAAAGGACCTTCGCGATGTCCACGAAGGCGCTGACCAGGCCCGGTTCGGGCACCGAATCCTGCACGAAGTCGTCCAGAGCGACCGGGAGATCATCGTCGCTGACCACCGGCTCGCCCGTCGACTGCACGGCCTCATCCGCGCCCAACGTTCGGGGGATGTCCACGTACGTGTTGTCCCCGCCCTGCGCGACGACAAGCAGGGGAGCGCGCGGGAAAAGGCTCCCCACGAGGCCGGCCTCGGGCACGTTCACAGGGACAGGGCTTCCCGTCCCGTTCACCTCGTCGTCGCCGGTGCCCAAGATCACGATGGCGCCGAAGGGATCCACGAACCGATCCTGCAAGGGTTCGCTCAACGGACCCAAGACCTCCTCGGTCTGGTTCACGACATCCTCGGCTCCCTCTTCGGTCTCGTTCGCAGCGCTACGGACGAAGTCCTCCGTTTCGTTGAGGGTTCCTTCGATGCCCTCGGTCTCGTTTTGGACCTGCTCAAGGATGTCCTCAGCGGAAGCGACATCCTCGACGTCGCCGATCAAGTCCTGGATGGGTGACTCGTGCTCGCTTAAAACCAAGTGCGGGACGATCTCTTCGCTGGTCGCGTATAGGGTGTCTAGGGCGTCCAACCGTTGCTGGATCGGGAGGACCGTGACCTCGTGAACCGTTTGGGCGACCTCTACCAGCCACCGGGCATCTTCGGGTGAGAACGCTCCTTGGGACAACGCGGCCTCGAAGCGATCCATGTCCGCCTTCAAGGCTTCAGCCCGCTCGGCAGCGTCCTGGGCTTGGTGTGTGGCCTCGACCACGTTCGCGGTCGCGTGGACCAAGCGGGCAAGCTCGCCCGCATCGTGAACGCCGGGATCCACGGGCACTTCGGGGAGCCCGATCAGCCCGTACAAGCGGTGAACCTCCTCTTGGAGCGTTCCGACGTCCTCCACTGGCTGAGCCTCCCCGTTCAGGCGGAGGTCGGCCTGGGTCGAGATCGAGAGCAGGTCGCTCGCGGCTGTGAACGTGGGGCCTGTCTTCTCGGCCTCTTCGGCTAGTTGCGCCGCCGCGTAGGGGGCCAGGTCTTGTGCTACGGGGTCCCCTTGGCTGGCGGCGGTCTTGACTTCCGTGAGGATGCCGTGGGCTTGCACGAGGCGAGCCAACGCGTTCTCGACGGGTCCCGCCTCGGGGACGCCAGAGGTTGTGAGGGGGTCTTCATCAGGGAAGGCGGGGTGTTGTCGTAGAGCTTCTTCGAGGGTCATGCTCGGGTCAACGAGCCGTAAATCCTCGGGCGTGGGCCCTAGGAGGGCCTCCGTCATCTCAAGCGGCGAGGCATCCGGTGAAGGGGACTCGATCAGAGGAGAGGGAATCTCAAGGTTCTCGGAACCGTCCCTATGTTGCTGGGATGATGTCTTGGGAGGACCGTCGCGAACCGTCGAATCATCCACGGCTTCCCCTGATGCAGGCGTGGGGCTATCCGTGGAGGGGGATTGGAAGGAGAAGGGGTGGCCTTCGTCGCTTGTCATGGTCACGGCAAGCGTGAAACCGCCAATGATCAAGAGGGTGCCAAGCGCGATCGTTAGGGGTGTCCTCATCGTGTTCGCCTCCGTAGGAACGGCGCCAAGAACAGGGTCCAAAGCCACGGGAAAGGCGCCTCGTTGGCTCCCGTAGCCGCATCGCGTTCGGACGTGTCCACGTCCAGGTCCCGGGTCAACGTCACGGTGTCGACGACCTCGCTACCATCCTGGAGCCTGATCAGGTTCTCCTCGCTCGGGAGGGGAACACGCTCGGTCGTGACCTCCCCTACCGGATCCAGCGGCACGCGCAACCCGTTGGGAAGCACAATCTGAGGGTCCTCCAAGCCGGTTGTCCGGATCACGATGAGGGCATCAGCGTCGCCCATATGCGTTCCGTCCTCTGGCGCAAGGATCGCAGGTCCGACGACGGTCGCGTGATCGCCGTCGCCTTGGGTGACCCCGTCGATGCTGGTTTGTCCGCTGCCCTGAACCACGACAACCTCGTGGGCGAGGGTCCCTGTGTTCCCCTCGCTGTCCTCGTACGTTACGGAAAGCATGTAACTCCCCGTCCGTGGGAACAGAATCTCCACCTGCGTCCCGTTCAAGGGATCAAGACCTTCAACCTCCCAGGTGGCCTCCTGGACGGTTGTATCGTCGGGGGGGACAAGGCGGAACGTGGCCGGTTCCTCCACGAAGGCATGGTTGTGCCCGAGGATATGGAACGAAGTGTCCCGATCCTTCACGACCACGCTCTCGCGGGCCTTGGACTCGCCTCCGTGCGTATCCGTGACCACCAGCGTGAGAGCGTAGGTTCCGCCTTCCTCGAAGCTCAGGGTGACGTTCTCAGCGTCGACCCGCGTCTCTTGCTCGATGGGGGTCCCGTTGAGGACTGCTCCAGCGGGCACCTGCCAGTACATCTCGTCGATCGCGCCGGTGCGCGCTTGGCTCTGGTGACCGTAGAACGTCACGTTCTCACCGGTCTCCGCTAGCCTTGAGGTCGACCAAACCACCGCGTTCGGGGGCGGGTGAAGCTCGTAGTCGTGCAACGTGAAATCCACGTCGCCTCCCTTGAAGGTGGCAACGAAGTTCCGGGTCTCATGCGAGAAGAAGAACTTGTTGAACCGTTCCTCGTCCCCGCCGACTTCCTCTCGATACACGGACACGTTGTACCCTTCGAACGTGCCCGCAGGCGTCTCCAATTCGTAGATCTCATGATCCGCCCACGCCGTCCAGTTCCAGGTCGTTGACTCCCCTCCAGCGGGCGTCAAACCAACCATGTACCGTACGTGCGTCGTGACGGTATCCTCCCAGACCCCTCCTACCGACATGCGAGGCCACATCGGGTACGCCGCCGGAGGCTCGAACTCCGTGACGACCGTCACCATCCCTTCGCTCGTTCGGGTCGTCGCTTCATCGTACGCCCGAAGATGCGTCCCCTCCATGATCGCCGTCTTCCGATGGATGTTGTCCCCGCCGGGATCCTCGCGGACGGTTCGAACCATCCAAACCG
>PWVY01000179.1 GCA_003561665.1 Thermoplasmata archaeon | reverse complement strand
GCTTCCAAGCCGATGCTAGCGTGTCGACCGATGGTGACCCCCATCAGCCGATACAGCGCGTTCTTGAACCGAAGGGAAGGAGAGACGCGAGCCAGCGCCATCAGGGCGTAGTTGCGTGCCACCTTGAAGAAGCCGACTTCCTGGTTCCAGTACCAGAGTGCGTTGTGCTCGCCGGGGCTTGGATGCACGGTGAGGTTTCGGTCCGCCACGCTGATTCAGACTTCGCATCGAGCACCTCGCGTATGGCCGTTGCCGTCGTTGGACCGATCCCACGGACCCTCCGAAGAGCATCCTCGCTCGCGGTGAACACCTCCCGCGGCGTCCCAAAGCATTCCAATAAACGCGAGGCTAAGCGCTTGGACACGTTCGGCAAGGCTTCCATGAGGTAGCGTTGTTTCTCCGCGAGGGAACGTCCCCCGGTAGCATGCTGCACCCCAGGGGAACCATGAAGGGCATGTTCTCGTTCAGCTATTCGAACGATCGAGCCAGCGGCCTGCTGAGTGCCCTGGACCCACAACACGGGAACGCCCTCGACCGCTGCAACCGTTTCGTACCTTGACTGGTTATCGGGTAGCCTGGGAACGTCCTCGGGGGTGTCGATAACGAGGATCGGTGAAGGGAACCGTCGTTTCAAACGATCGATACGCTGCTGGAACGCCTCCTCCTTCTCCCCTTCGAGATCCTCGACCGCCAAGTGCTCGACCACAATCCGAGGACTGATCACGAGGGAACCGATCGGGACTGTCGACGTTTCCAAGGTCAAACCTTCTCGTCGAAGAGCACGTGCTAAGGGCCCGTTTGCTTCCCGATGATCCATCAGGACACACGGTGTCTCCTTGCTTTGGGATGTTTTCATCGCTGAAGGGTTGGGCCGAACCGGGCACGTTTCTGGATCGGCCTCTTCTTGCAGGGATTTGATGATCCGCCGCATGCGCTGCTCCCGTTTGGAGGAGGCCCAATACGCGGCTTCATCGCTCGTCCCACGCGTGATCATCACAAGCACTCGGCCGGGACCCTGACGGCCCGTGCGGCCTCGGCGTTGGATCGCTCGAACACCGCTTGGGACGGGTTCATAGAACACGACGAGGTCCACATCTGGAAGATCAAGCCCTTCCTCCCCGATGCTCGTGGCGACGAGGGCATCGTAGCGCCCCTCTCGAAGCCCTTGGACCCTTTCCTGCTGCTCTTCGGGCGTAAGGCCATCGTCTCCGCTTTGACCCACGAACAAGCCTACCTCAAGGCTTGTTGAATCGTTGAGAGCATTCTCAAGGACGTGCGCGGTTTCACGGGTCTGAACGAAGATGAGGGTTCGCTGTGCTTCACCCTCTGCGAAGCGTTCCCGAAGCGTGGTGGCTAGACGGCGCATCTTGGGATGTTCACCCATGTAACTTTCCAGCCTGTGTTTTGCATGGGTGAACGAGGGATGGTCTCCAATGCCGGGCGTGTCTTCCAGGCTCGTCAGGTACCTTCGTGCAGCCTGGGTGCTCTGGGTTTGGATGAGCTTGACGCCATGGAGGCATCGGAGCGCGTTCCCGATGTGACGATACGCGTGCGGGTTCGATGGGTCCTCGAGGGAGTCGCGGAGTGTGAGAAGCTCGCTTCGCTTAACGAACCGCGAGGTGTAGAGCCCCATCGATCGAAGTTTTTCTACGTGGTGGCGTGCGATCTTGTCGAGTTCGTTTGCAGCTTGATCAAGCGTCTTCGGTAACGTTACGCGGGCCCATTCGATGTCGACGGGAGCGATGTGTGGGGCCACGTCGTCGTCCCATTCGCCGCGAGCTTCCACGTGTTGGATCTGAAGGTTCTGGATGATGGTTTGGATCTGTTCCGGGGTGTCGCCGGGGCTGGCCGTGGCTGCGAGGATGGATGCGTTGGCGTCGTGGAACGCGTTTGCAACGTGCACGAGGGGGTGATCCCCGGTGGCATGGTGGGCTTCGTCGATGATGACGAGATCATAGGCATCAGGGTCGAACCGGTTGGCTTTGATGTCGTTGTGGGTGGCGTGGGGTGTGGCGATGGTGATGTCGGTTTTGGCCCATTGGTTTGCGCGTTCCTTGGGTGATGTTTGGCCTGTGAGGGTGGTGAGGTTCGCGTTGGTGAGTTTCTCCTTGAAGGTGTGGGCGTGTTGTTCTACGAGGGGGCGTGTAGGGGCGAGGAGGAGGATGCGTTCGTCGTTTTCGAGGTGTTTGTTGGCGACGAGGGCGCAGATGATGGTCTTCCCGAGACCGGTGGGGAGGACAAGGAGGCTGTTTTTCCCGTAACAGGCGTGGGCGATGTTGGTTTGGTAGCTTCGTTTCTCGGTGTTGGCGAGGGGGAAGCTTTCGGGCATCGCGGCGCTTTGGGTGTGTTGGGGTATCGTTCCTAACCCTAGGGGTGAGTGAAAGTACTCGGCTTGGGGGGCGTTGTTCGGGGTGGTGCAGTTGCGAAGGCCTTAAGCAAGCCACGCGTGGTCGGGGAGTAATGCGGAAGACCGGGGTTTGGATTCTCGTGTTCGCTGTAGCAGCCTTAGGCGCCACGATGCCGTCGATGGCGCAGTTCCCATCGACGTGCCAGGTGGAACTTTTCGGGGCAGAGGAGAACCCTAGCACGGACCATTTCGATGAGGGCGAGACCCGCACGTTCGCATTCACCGTCGAGAACACCGGCGAACTCGATGCGGATGCCTCCGTCTACATCAGCGAATCCCCCCCAGGATGGTCATGGCCCTCCAGCGCACCAACCATCCAATCCCTTAGCCCGGGAGAAACCCAGCAACGCGCCATCGACATCACCTTCACAGGAGATATGGAAGCCGACGCCGGGTTCGAGATGGTTCTCGAGGACATCGAATGCCAAACCCTGGGACTCACTGGAGGCACCATATCGGGCGACACGAACAGCCCACAAACCCTCACGTTCACGCATGCCCCCTTGCCCGTCCCAAGCGACGGGGGCCTACCCTGGGCCTGGATCGTGTTCGGTGTCATCGTCGCAGCAGCCGTCGTCGGCGTCCCCGTTGCGTACCAACAACGCGGCGCCCGCGTCTCAGCCAGCGTCGAAGAAAGCGAGAAAGACGTCATCGCCGGACGAGGAACCAGCTTCCCCGTCACCCTCAAGAACCAATCCAACGACCCCGTCCCCGTCCGCCTTGAGATCACGGACGTCCAAGAAGGCTGGAGCGCATTGACCACGCTCCCCGACCTCGAACTCGCAGCCAAAGAAACACGCACCGTGTACATGATGGTCCGAGCCCCCCCCGACGCCAAACCCGGGGACCTCTGCGTAGCCAAACTCACCGTCAAACCCGAAGGCGGCTCCCCCACCACCGTGAAAACCCTCTCCCGCGTCGACAAAACCAACGACCAGACCAGCGAGGACCCCGACGACGCACAGGACGAGGACGATTAAACCAGCACCGCATCCAACAACCACGCCAACGGGTCACCCACCAACACCGCCAACACCAACCCCAACCACAACGGGACCAAGAACGGGACCTTTGGCGTCACCCACACACGCTCGCGACCCGCCGCACGCAACGCCTCCGGATCGAACGCATCCCGAGGCATCCCCCGCGGCGAAGACTCCACCACCACCGCCCCCTCCTCATCCACATACTCCAAAGGCCACACAACACGCTCCCGGATACGATCCAACCGAGCACGGAACCCCAAGAACGTCCGAACCCCGCTCACATCACCCCGCGCAAGGTTCCAAACCACCAACACGACAGGAACGATTAAAGCGATCAACAACCCGTTCGTCAACGATGTCAACACCAACGGGAACGGCGAGGCCAACGGCAACGACCACCCCACCAACGGTAACGGCGCCAACACGGCCAAACTCGCCAACGCTTTCGCATCGGCTCCCCCCGCGATCAACCCCGTCAAGTACCCCCCGATGGCCAAACCCACCACGAGCAAACTCGTCAACAACGCTGGACGATGCACAGCCCAAAACGAGGGCGTCAACACCCACTCCACCGCGAGCAAGAACGCGCCCGCACCCGCCACGAGGATCCAACAAGCATCCGGCGCACGTCGCCATTCAAGATCGCACACCGCAGCGAACGCGACCACCCCGATCGCGATGACCATCCGCGCAACATCGAAGACGACCAAAACGATCGCCCCATCACCGGATCCGGAAGCGCAAGATGGCTGCGATGCCGCCGAACGCGTTCATCAACATCTGCCCTTCCTCGCTCTGCGTTGAGATCAACTCAACGCTGGTCCCCTTCTCGTCCGCCATCTGAGTCAACTCGGCCACGATGTCCACCTCGTCCTCGATCGTTGCATCATCCGCGGAGCACTCAGGGCACACGGGAGGGTCGTTCTTTGTTTGGGATAGGTTCGTGGTCGTATCCTCCCAAGCATGATCGCACGACTCACATACAAGCTCAAGGCGCCATCGACGAAGCTCCTCGCTCAAGATGAGCGTATCAACGGCGCCCATCCGCAGGCGCTCTCGGACCTGGTCTTCACCGTACGAGAACTTCCCCGCTTCTTTTCGGACCTCGGCAAGGAAGCGTTGCATCAGGTCCTTCTCTCGTGTCAGGCCCCGTTGTTCGAGGAAGTCGTGCGCGTTATCGACGAGCTCGTTGAGGCCATGCTCGTCGGTGTACCCCGTGTCGAAGGTGTCCAGAACGTTGTTGCGAAGCTCGTGATGGAGGAAGTCGCCTTTGAGCCATTTCTCCTTGGTGTGACCGGGCCCCCCGACGAGGATGCCTTGCAGGTCATCGATGCGCTGGAAAAGCTCCGTCGCGCTCTTCCCGACCTTCTTGAAGAACGCTTGCGCGGCTTCCTCGATGAGGCGCTCGAACCGCTGTTGCGACTGTCCCCCCTTCGTGTGTTTGCTCGGTACGAGGCTCTGGTGGTTCCTTAGGACCTTGACGCGCTCGCCTTCAAGCACCCCGATCGTGGCTTCGCTTCGATCCACCACGATGAGCCCGTAGGCTTCCTTGGTCCCGACCATGCCCTCGAGGGGTTCCAGGTAGAACGTGTTGTCACACCGGTACTGGTTCACAGGGACCGGTTCGGGAGGTTGTATGACGTGCCGTACCATCTCCGTCTTATCGCCTTTCGCGCTTACCTCCCCGACCAAGAGCACAAGCCCATTGGGAGGGGTCTGATTGTAATTCTTGAGGCTTTGCTGGATGGTTTCAAGCGCGCTTGTCACGTTCTTGCGCGTTCTCTTGGATTTGATGTTCTGTGCTTCCCCGATCTCGGTCGCGATTTGCTCGCGAACGTCGTCGAGGTTCTTGTCGGGTTTGATGTATAGGGACACGAGCTCGGTTCCGCGGCCCCGAGCATCATCTAAGTCTTCAAGGGCGCGCTTGAATTCGTACCGGGCTCGTTGCGTGCTTTGTGTATCCTCGGTCACGTGGGATCCCTCATGGGGAAAAACGCCGGGGAGGCGGGAGCACCGTTGAAGGCGCGGGGGGCATGGTTCGTGAGGCTGTTTCGTTGATAAAGGTGTCCCCCTTGCCTCTCAAGAGGGGCCTGGGTGCCTTCAGCCCAGAGAGATGGTCCCGCCTTTGCCGCCTTCTTGGCCGGGGACCCATTCGAGCTCGACCTCGAGGCTGTGCTCGGTGGTGTCGCCTTCGATCTCTTCTTCAAGCTCCACCTCCAGCGTGACAGTGTCGGGTAGATCCACGGGAACCTCGTCGCCGTTACTTTTGAGCACGAGCTCGTTTTGCTCGATCTTGTCCGCGAGGTCTCGAAGGAAGGTGACAACGCGGTTCCGATCGGCCCGTTCTTCCGTCTTGAAGAGGGTTTTCTCCATGTTACGGGATGTTGCTTAGAGGCTTTGGCCTTTTTGGGTTCGGGTGTGTCGTGGGCCTACGTGGATGGGGGCTTGGTCCCGTAGGCGTCCTCGTATCGTCGCTGGGCTTCTTCAAGGGTGGGGAGGCCTTCTTGGGCTCCGTAGGTTTCGATGGTGAACGCGGCGATCACGCTCCCGAAGCGCGCGGCGTCCTCGATCGGCCAGTCGTTCGCGATGCCGTGGAGGACCCCCGCGTTGTACGCATCCCCAGCCCCGCTGAGGCCCACAGGGTTGGCTGGGACACCGTCGGTGCGGATCGTGTCTCCTCCGGTGTGGATGGTTTGCCCGTTTTTGTCGCTGATGATGAGCGTGTCCACCGCGTCGAGAAGCTGCTCGATGCCTTCGTGGCCTTCGGCGATGTGTTTTGCTTCGTGCTCGTTGACGAGGAGAACGTCGGTGTGGCGGATGGGGGCGATAACCTCCTCGATGGGCCTGTAGAAGGTCTCCTGCCCGGGGTCGTACGTGACGACATCGCAGGCTTCCATGAGGGGCGGGTACGCGGTGAGTTCGCCGGGCGCGAAGTGACCGATCGGGGCTGGAACGGGGGTTAGGTTCTTCATGTGGGGGGTGGCGCCTTCGTGGTAGGCGATGGTTTGTCGATCGTGCGCGTCCGTGGTGAGCACGGCTCGGGCGGTGGGCGCATCCTCTGCGTGGTAGGCGTGGTCGAGGTTCACGCCTGCGTCTTCTAGCCGGTTTTGGATGCCGAAGGTGCCGAAGTCGTTCCCGACGGCGGTGAGCAACGTGGGGGCGTGGCCAAGGAGGGCAAGCGCGTACGCTGTGTTGGCTCCGCATCCTCCAGGCGCGTCCACGATGGTTGTGGCTCGTTTCGCCGTGTCGGGCCCGGGGAGTTCATCGACGCGCAAGAGCGTGTCCCACGCGGTTGTTCCAGCAACGATCACGTAGGGGGGAGGAGGTTGGAGGTACTAGAGGGCACGGTTCACCCTGCGGTCAGCGATACGGTTAAGGGAACGTTACGAGTTGACAGGGTGGAGGTCGAGGCTGTGAAGCAAATCACCGTCGTTGTAGCCATGTCGTTGTTGTTCGGGATGCCAGCGTTTGCTGCCTCTGCAGCAGCGCACCCGATCCTGGACGCTGAGGTCGTTCATGATGAAGAATACGAGGAACGCGGGATCCTGATGCCCGTTGAAGGAGGCGTCGAGGATGTCGGACAGATCCTTGGGCCCCTGGAGGGAGAAGTGCCCGCGGTGTCGCTGGCGGTGCTTCCGGGCGGTGACCTGCTCTACTTCAGCGGGGCCGTAGCCGACGAGGACAAGGACGGGGCCACGGATCTGCACTTCATGTGGGAAGCGCACCCTGAGGACGCTCAAAGCCGCGTCGCTCAGATCACGGACACCTTCGAAACCGAGGACGGGACCGAGCTCGTCATCAACGTTCACACGCCCCCGAACGAGGAAGGTGGAACCGATGATATATTCTGCAGTGGCATCACCCTTACAAGCACGGGGAAAGCGCTTGCG
>PWVY01000320.1 GCA_003561665.1 Thermoplasmata archaeon | reverse complement strand
GGAGTCTCCGGTGTCGAGGTCGTGGTGGGGGGATCTTGCGCATAATGCGGACACGGAGGTTCCGTTGTCGGTTCGGTTGGGGGGGGAGAACGGGACGTGGGTGACGGCGAACGGTCCGGCGGTTGAGGTGATGGATGCTGGCGAGGTGGGGGTTGAGGCGTTGTCGGTGGGCGTGGAGTCGGCGCCGTGGGTGAACGCGGTGTGGGCGGGGAGCGTGGTGATGTTCCTGGCGATGGGGGCGCGCGTGGTGCTTGATCGTCGTCCTCGTTGAGGGAGCGGTTAGTCGACGCGTATGGTTTCGCCGTTGAGAACGCTGGCGTCGGGGACGTGCACCGTGGTGGTTGCGTCAGCGGTTTGGATGGTGTAGGGGCCTTGTGCGAGCACCTCTGCGTTCGTGCCTCCGTCTTGGATGGGCACCGGGTCGGTTGTGCTGTAGGGGACGGTGAGGTTGAAGGTGCCGTCCGGGGCGGCGGTGGTGGTTTGCTCGTACGTGAACGCGCGTTGGGTGGGTTCAACGATCAGGGGCACTTCGACGTGGATGGTTGCGCCGGGGTCGGTCGTGCCTTGCAGGGTGGCGCCGGGGACGCGTTCGTACGTTTTGAGCGTGGATTGAACGTTCACGTCGTAGATGAGTTGGTTCTCGGTGGCTTGGATGACTTCGTCCCCGCTGTGGTAGGTGAGCGAGGGGAAGGGCACGTCGTCGGGGCCTCCAAGGCCGAGGACGCGGTTGTACGCTTCGAGCATGATGCGCCCGTCGGGTGTGAGTTGCGCGGCGGTCCCGATCCAGGCGTACGTCGGGTTCTCGCGCACGAGGCGGTATTGCTCGAACCCGCTTGCGTCTTCGTGGTAGATCTCTTGCAGGAACATGGAGCGGGCTTCTTCGGGCATGCTGGGCAAATCGACGGTTTGCAGGTTGCCGTCCTCGTCCTCCACGGTGAAGGGGCGTTGCGTGGGTTGGAAGGCTTCCTCCTCCCCACTCCAGACCGTGATCGCGCTGAACTTGCCGGTGACCATCGCGTCGTCGATCATCAGGTAGCGTGCTTGGTTGCCCTCGCCGAGGTACTCGTCCAGGATCTCCATCGCGAGGGCCTCGCTGGTCTCGTTGGCCTCTTGCGGGTGCGCGGTGAAGATCTCGCTGGCAAGGGGTGCTTGTTGTTGGAACGGGTTCGCGATGGGGGCCCGTTGACCGTCCCATTGGATCTGGTGACCGTAATCCCACCATGAAAGCACACCGTAGGCTTCGCCTGGGTAATCGAACGCTCCATCAGGGCGTTCGTAAGATGAGGTCAGGTCCACACCACCGGAGGGCGTGTTCTCTTGAAGCCACGTGGTCTCTTCCCACCATGTTGTATCCTCCCGGCTGGGGCCCAAGCAGCCTGCTTGCGTCCATGCGTTAAGATCCCCGCTGCAGTCCGTGTTGGTGAACCCCGTGACGTGCACGGGGAACAGCATCAAGACGAGCAGGCCGATGACGATGGCTTTCCCTGTTTGGGGGCTGATGCGGTCCTCGGCTCTCCCGTCTTCGCCTGGGTCGCTCATCGCGCGCGCCCCGTCGAACATGCGCTTGGCCAGTTTCGCGTTGAGCACGGGCACCGCGATGGCCAAGAAGTACGTGAACCGGGCTTGCGTCATCGCGGCGCTGACCGCGAAGAAGCCCCAAACGACCATGAGAGCGTCCCTTGAGTTCCCTTCACGCTTGAGGTCCACAACGCTCAACACCCAGCCTATGAGGGCGGTGTACGCCAACACACCGAAATCACTGTAGAAGCTCCCGAAGGAGCGTGGTTGGGCCTCCGCGATCGTCAGCCGCGTATGCGGAGCATCCAGGCCTGGGATCCAACCCATCGTGGAACCGAAAACCCAGCTTGCACCGCTCAAAAGCTCGTTCAAGAACGCGGGCACGATGAGAGCGAGCAACCCTAACCCGGCCAAGCCCCCGATGCCCGCGGACGTTGGATACCCCCATAAGGGGAGATCGTTCGCTCGCCAGGCTCGTCCCGCGATGGCGAACCCGATAAGCAGCACGGCGAAAAGCACGGAGACCAGGGGTTGAAGCAGCGAGAAGTCAACCGTCGTGAAACTCCAGAGGCCCGTGGAGACGGTGTGTGGGATCATCAACGCGCTCGTGAACAGGAACACCAACGCTCCGGCGGTGACCGGCGGGGCCGGATCCTCGTCCCGCACGATGCGTACGAGG
This sequence comes from Thermoplasmata archaeon, assembly GCA_003561665.1. Taxonomy (GTDB): domain Archaea; phylum Thermoplasmatota; class SW-10-69-26; order SW-10-69-26; family SW-10-69-26; genus PWVY01. The sequence goes on along the minus strand of PWVY01000320.1, from coordinate 21,641 downwards.
ATCTCCAAAGCGAGCCATCCCGCGGTCACGAACACGAACAACACGCCCGGAGGCCACGTGGCCATGAACGCCCAGAACGCCAACGCTGCGAACAGGCAGGTGGCCATCTGAGGCCGATGCCTCCACACGACGCGTGGGTCCGCTAGGACCTCGTTGAAGGTTAACGAGGTCGCTTCGAACCCTTTGACGGCTCGGTACGTTGCCCACAACGCGAGCGTGGAGAAAAGGACCTCCATGATGTGGTGATCGGGGAAGCCGGCGATGCTTCGAAGCAGGAACGCGCCGGGGATCAAGCTGGCCGCGATCGCCGCGTACACGGCCGGTCCTCGCCCGAACATGTCCCGAGCGATAAGGAACAAGGGGATGATGCACAACGCCCCGATCAAGGCCGGGTACGCGATGAGAACATCCAACGTGGTCGCGCGCGTGGGCATGCCTCCATCCACGACGAGGCCGACGACCCACGCGAGTGCAGCCGCGATCTGATCGAACAAGGTTCCGAATGTGCCCATCGTGGTCCCCAGCGGGTACTGCGTCCAGGGGTCGAATTCGAGAACGCGAGGCCAGTTGTTGACCGTGTACCAGGTTTGACGGGTGTGGTAGTACGGGTCCGTGCCGAAGAAGTACACCTCGTCGGGTCCCCGGTTGTAGAGGGATGCTGGGCGCATGCGCGTCATGAACGTGAACATCATGACGACGGCCACGACCATCCAAGCCCAACCGTGGCGGAAGGTCGCCTTGACCTCGTCGAGAACCGTGTTCGCGTCGTCGGTGCCAGCCACGTGAGGGCCCACCCGTGGACCAAGGCGATAAGCTTAACGTTACGACCCTGCTGGCCCTCGTGATGCTTCAGTGTGCTGACTGCGGGACCATCATCCCTGCGGCCGAGAACAAGTTCAAGTTCGAGGACCCAGAGAAGCCTGGACCCGTGTACGTTTGCAACGCGTGCGGGAACAAACGGGTCGCTATGCTCCAGAAGGAGAAGAAGAGTGACTAACCGCCTATCGCTTGCCCTCGATCCTCAACAAGCGGTCCCGCTGGGCCCATAAGTACCAGGCGGCGAGGGAACGGTACGGTTGCCAGTTCTCGGCATGCTCGCGGAGGGTTTGGGGGGAGGGCGTTTCGTCGAACCGTAGCACGCGCGTGGTGGCATCGATGAGGCCGGCATCCGTAGCCGGGAAGGTGTCTGCGTGGTGAAGATGGAAGATCATGATGATCTTCGCGCTCCAGGGCCCGATGCCCGGCAGTTGCATGAGGCGTTGGCGGGTTTCCTCCTTGTCACCATCCTGTACTTTTGAGTGCTCAAACCCGCCCTCGGTGAAGGATTTCGCGATGGCGCGGACGTAACGGGTTTTGGCTTGGGAGAGCCCTGTGGCGGTGAGGCGCGAGGGCGGGGTTTGGAGGATGCGCGTGGGTGTTAGAGGGCTCAGGGCGTTGTGGATGCGTTGATGGATGGTCGTGGCAGCGTTCATGCTGAGTTGTTGGTGGCAGATGGTTTCGACGAGGGCTTGGAAAAGGGGGACCTTGTCGTCGACGCGCGGGGGCCCATGCCGGTTGATCAACGGTGCGAAGCGTGGATCCAGGTGAGCAAGATCGGCCGGCGCGTTGGGTGGTCCAAGCGTGGCTTTCCCGGTGCGTTTGAGCATGCGCGGGTGTTGCTTGGGTGTTGCTTGGGGGGGCGTCATGCTCGCCGAGCGGCGTCAAGGAGAAGGCGTCGTTCCTCTTGATCGATGGTTCGTCGGACGCGTTCGACGGCGTCGATGTTCGCGCTGACGCTCGTGATGCCCCATTCGATGAGTTTCTTGACGAACCGTGGGTCGCTCCCGGCTTGACCGCAGATGCTCGTTTTCACCCCTTGGTCTCGGCAGGCCTTGATGACGGTCTCGATGAGGCGCCCGATGGCGGGGTGATGTTCGTCGAAGAGGTCGGCGACGTTCTCGTTGTTTCGGTCGACCGCGAGCGTGTACTGGGTTAGGTCGTTGGTTCCGAAGCTCACGAAGTCGAGCCCTTCGTCGATCATCTCGCGGATCATGAGCGCTGCCGCGGGGATCTCGATCATGATACCGAACTCGAAGGCGTCGTCGTTGGGGTCAAGGCCTTCCTCCCGAGCGATTTTTTTGGCCTGCCTGATCTCGTCGGGATGTTGGACGAGCGGTAGCATGACACCGACGTTCTTGAGTCCTTCTTGGTGTAGGCTGTGGATCGCGCGGAACTCGTGTCGCAGGAGCTCTGGTTGCCGAAGGCCTCTGCGGATACCTCGGAAGCCGAGCATGGGGTTGGCTTCGTCGGGTTCGCGGTCGCCGCCGGGCATGCTTCGGAACTCGTCGGTCGGCGCGTCGAGGGTTCGAACCCAGACGGGGTCGGGCGTGAACGCCCGTGCAACGGTCCCGATCCCTTCGGTCAGGTACTCGACGAAGGCGTCTGCCCGGTCGTTCTCAATCATCTCCATGGGGTGTTCGCCGAGGCCTAGGACGATGTGTTCGACGCGGAGGAGGCCCACGCCGTCAGCGCTTGTAGCGGCTGCTCGTTCGGTGGCTTCAGGCATGGATACGTTGACCTTCACCCTCGTGGCGGTGGCGGGAGCCATGGCGGGGGTTTGCGGTATCCCTTGAGCCGTGGTTTCCTCGTCGGTGCGGGGTTCGGGTTGGGTGCCTTGGAGGATGCGGCCGTTGTCTCCGTCGACGGTGATGGGTTGGCCGTGTTCGAGGAGGGTGGTTGCTTCTTTGGTTCCGACGACGCATGGGAGACCAAGTTCTCGGCTGACGATGGCCGCATGGCTCGTCATGCCGCCTTCGTCGGTCACGATGGCGGTTGCGCGCTTCATCGCGGGCACCATATCGGGCGTCGTCATGGGGGTGACGAGCACGTTGCCTTGTTCGCATCGCTCGAGATCCGTGGCGTCTTCGAGGTTCGCGACGGGTCCGCTTCCGATACCGGGCGCGGCACCGAGGCCTTCAAGCAGGAGCGCGCCCTCGTCGGTGTCCTCGCTCTTGGGTTTGCTGGTGCTTTGTTTGATTGTGGTGATGGGGCGGGTCTGGAGAAGGTGAAGGTTTTCTCCTTCGAACGCCCATTCGACGTCTTGAGGTGCCTCGTAGTGTGCTTCCAGCGTGGATGCGAGGCGTGCGAGTTGTTCGAGATGGCTTTCGTCGAGCACTTGCTCGTTCCGCTTGTCCTCGGGGACGGGGGTTTCGTGTACGCCACCGGTCTCGTTCCGTGTGAACATGATCTTCTTATCGGCGATGGTGACGTCGATGGGTTGGCCGTTCGTGTCGAGGACGTAGTTGTCGGGGCTTACGGTCCCGCTGACGACGCCTTCTCCAAGGCCCCATGCGGCTTCCACGATGGGGGTTTGTTCACCCGTGCTTGGGTGTCGGGTGAAGAGGACGCCCGCGGTTTCAGCTTCTACCATACGTTGCACGATCACGGCCATGCGTACGTCATGGTGGTCGAAGCCTCGATCGATGCGGTAGTAAACCGCTCGGGGGGTGAAGAGGGATGCCCAGCAGCGTTGGACGTGGTCGACGACCGCGTCTTCGCCCGCCACATGGAGGTACGTGTCTTGTTGGCCGGCGAAGCTGGCTTCGGGGAGGTCCTCGGCGGTCGCGCTGGATCGAACAGCGACTTGCGCAGGATCCTCTTGTGAGAGTTCACGGTACGCTTCCTTGATCTCGTTCTCAAGGCTCTCGGGCATGGATGCTTCTTGGATGATGGATCGGCAGCGTTTGGATGCGCTTTGGAGGGCCTCGTCGTCCTCAGGATCAAGGTCGTGGAGGGTGGCTTGGAGGTCCTTGGCGATGCCGGCTTCTTCGATGAATCGTTGGTAGGCTGGCGCGGTGACGATGAACGCCCGGGGCACGGGGAGGCCCATGTCCAACATCTCAGCGATGTTGGCGCCTTTGCCGCCCACGTTCGCGATGCTTTTCGCTTCTGATTCGTTCGCCCAGAGGACGTTGTTCATGATGGGGCCTCCGTGTCACCGATGCTTTCGAGCAGTTGGCGGCGTTTGGCGTCGTACGCGGTGAGGGCGCGTTGCGCGACGGCTTCCGTGGTTTCGTGGTCGAGGCCAAGGCCTTGGCCTCGGTGGATGAACGCCCGGGGGTTCGGGATGCGTTGGCGTTTCTCCAAGCGAGCGGCTTCCTCGCGGACGTGTCGTGCAAGCGTGATCACGCGTGCAAAGCGGGCCACGACAGGGAGCGTTGGCGTTGCGTGGCCTTGTTCGATGCGGGAGAGCGTTTCGCGGCGTACGTCAAGGTCAGGGGCTAGCTCGGTTTGCGTGAACCCGCACCGCATCCGGGCTGTGCGCACCTCATCACCCGGGGCTTCACTGAGCGCAATCTCGCCAGCGAGGCGTTCAGCATCCGCCAATAAGCCATCAAGCATGTGACTTACACATCGCACCATCTTCTTTTGTGAAATACCTTCGCCCTACATAGCGGACGCTGTGATGTGCAAGCCAAACCTTCGTGGCGGCCTGGGCGGGGTTCGAGGATCAGAGGCTGTGCTCTTGTGCCCCCGGCGCTGCATCGTCGCGCGCGCCTTCCTCCTCTTCGCCTTCTTCGCCCTCTTCGGCTTCGCCCTCTTCGAGCTCTTCTTCCTCGAGGTCTTCCTCGGGGAGCTCCTCTTCGGGCTTCTCTTTCTTGACCTCCGTGGAACCGATGGGGGTTGCGCCCTTCATGCGTTGCTCGATGTCCGCAGGCACCTCGCCCTCGGTCACGATCTCACACGGCGTTGGGAGCTTCATGTAAGCACGGCGGAGTGCTTCCTTGGCTTGATCCCAGAATCGCCAGTGCGTACGGATCGTGAAGACCTCTTGCCCGGCTTCCACGCGAGCGGCCGCCCCGACTGGTTTACCGAACGATTGGCGCATACCGCTGGAGATCCGGTCCGCACCAGCCCCCGCGGCTTGTTTGTTGTGCCGCAGAACGTGGTGAGGGTAGACGCGCACTTTGATGTGGTAGCCTAGGCGTCCACAGTTCTTCACGAGGACCCGGTTCGATGCAACACGAGCCGATTCGAGCGCCTGGTGCCGAATCTGGGCCCGCTCGTTCGTTACGAGGTGGACAACACACTCGAAATCCTCGTTCTTGTTCCCCAGCTCAAACTGGGTGAGCCGTATGCCAGGTACACCCCCGATGTACTCTTTGCGCGTGTAAGCCTGGCTTTTAATCTCTCGATACATCCGTCCCGGCATGTCACCCATGGTGGGTCCTCACCCGCCCAGACACGACCCTCTCTCAAAAAGGTTGTGGCCACGGACACGGCTACGCGAACTCACCGATGAGCACGAGGACCCCTATCACGATCGCCCCGATGCCGACAAGCTGGTCAAGGCCTAAAATCCCCATGAGAAGGAGCCCTCCAAGGAGGATGAGCACGATCCCGATCGCAGGCGTGGAAGGAACACCGGATTCGTCCGTTGGACGGGCCATCACGCAGTCAAACACGCCTGAGTGGTTTGAGCGTTCCGCTTTGAGCCGCTAAAGCGCCGGGGAGGAGATTCGAACTCCTGTGGGCAAAGCCCAGTGGTTTTCGAGACCACCGCCTTGGCCTGGCTAGGCTACCCCGGCCGATAGAGCCCGATCAGGGCCCGTGAACATCCCGAGGAACGACCTCCGATTAAGCCTTTCGAACACCTGCGACCGATGCATGAGAGGATCATCTCTACCCGTGGGCTACGAAGCCCCCTCGGAAAGCCTATCAGGACCTTTGCGCGTGGACCCTCACGATGGACCTGACCATGATCAAAGGCCTTGGGCCTGCCCGACGGGATAAGCTCACCGCCGCCGGCATCGACACCGTCGGAGAGCTGACCAGGCGAGACCCCGAGACCCTGGCTGACGAGGTTGATATCCCCTTGGGGGTCCTCGAAGGCTTCCACAACCAAGCCGAAGGCCTTCTTCGCATGGACGACCTGGACGGCCTAGGAGAGAAGGCCCTGGAAGCGCTCGTCGCCGAGGGCATCCGATCCATCGAGGAACTCAACGCTCGCGACCCGGCCACCCTTGCCGAAGCTACAGGCTTGAACGAGGACCGGATACGATCATGGCAAGGCGCCATGTCCGATAGCGCCCAAACAGCTCAGCGGTTAGCCGAAGAGGCCAAAGACGCCGGAGCCACCGCGTTGGAAGGCATCGAGAACGCTCGCGTCGTTCTCCACGAAGGCATCGCCGACGCGAAGGTCAAGTTCGAAGACAACGTCCTTGCCCAAGCCAGGATCCTCCCAGTGAAAGCACGCGATGACGTCGAGGCGATGTTGGACGATCTGAAAGGCAACGTCGTGGTCCTGCGAGAAGAAGCCGACACGGCCATGATCCGCATCGAGGAAGAGATCGTGGACGGCATCCCCATCTTCAAGGAGAAGATGGAAGATGCAGGCCGCTCTGCCGCTGAAGGCGCAGAAGAGGTACGCGTGCGCGTCCAAGAGATCCGCGACAAGCGCGTCCTCCCCGAGAAAGAGAAGATCTCTCAGAAAGCGGACGAGTTCAAAACGAAGATCAAAGGCCTCTTCTCACGAGACTGAACCGTGCCTGGCCCAGCCACCAGGCCATGAGGCTAATCGAGGTACCCGAGAGCTTCCTCAAGCCTGTTCAGTTCGGGACCTGTCGTGGCAGTACCGATCAACGCGCCCTCCCCGTTCGCCACGACGCCGCTACCGACGTACGGGGAGCCATGGTTCACAGTCCCCGGCATCGCTTCCACCTCAAGGACCGCCTCGACCGTTGCGATCTCAGCCTCGGTGGCTTTCGGATGCAACAAGGCCCCCTTGTTTGTCGTCAACGCTGATGTCGCTGGCGTCCGGACACCACCGATCGTCCCGATCTCGACATCCACCCCCAACGTTTCCTCGATGACGCTCAACAGCTCCTCCGAGAGCCGAGGGTCCACGACGGCACCCTGATCGTTGCACAAGACCGCGTTCCCCGCCGCGTTGACCACGCCTTCGAGGATGCCAACGTTCAGGCCTTCCTGTTCGAGCCGGTCGACCTCGTGCTCATGCACGATGTCCGCGACGAGGACGCCGCTGGAATTCATCGCTGTAAGAGCGCCAACGATGCTCGTGCCTCCGATCGTGATCGGGACAACAGAGACCTCGAGCGCGTCTTCCACGCGTCCTCGATCGTCATCCCCAAGCAAAGCGGGGACCAGACACGCGGTATCGCTTGCCCGAGCGTAGACCCCTAGGCTCTCTCGGCCTTGGAACTGGGTTTGTATCAACAAGGATAAGCACCCTCGCCCCGGTCACCCTGAGCGGGTTATTCCTCCGGGAGCGAGACTTCGACGACCCCGTCTTCGAACCGGATCGCGCGGACACGAAGCGTCGCGGGCGGTTTCTCGCGACCTTTCGCCCAAATCGCCTCGTTGATCGGGCTGTCGATCCAAACATCGTCCTCTGTCGCCTTCATATGACGAGCAACGTGCTCGCTGATGGCGCGGATCGCACGTTGGGTTCGCTTGGGACGAGGCACACGGCGCGTAGCCGCGCGAAGGGGCACGTTGTAGACACGTTCGACAAGATCGTCAGCCAAGCTTCTCTACTCCTTGTTCAGCTTGCTTCGCCGCCAGTTGTGGCGCTTGGGGTGTTGCTGGAACTGGCGGTCGGTCTTCATCACGACCCATGCGGGGACGCGCCGATTCTGCTTCTGGGCTTTCGCCAATCGTTTCTTCTTACCGAGGCTCTTCTTACCCATGTGTTCATCGCCTCTCGATGTTGATTTCGCGGTTCTCCTGAGATTGCGCAAGGATCCGCTTGAGTTGCGCGTCGGTGAGCTTCTGACTGATGCGCCCGCTGGCGGCCAGCTGGATCAGCTGCTGTTCCAGGTGCTCGCCTTTCTGGGGCCGGGCCATCTTGATCCGTTGGAGACGTTCTCGTGCTTCGGGCTCAAGGACTTGACGGAGGACAGCCTTCTTCTGGGCTTCCACCTGTTCGCGGCGAGCTTGGTCGGCCTGTTGGTTCTCCGCCTGTTGCTCTAGCTCTTGGAGCTTCTTGTCCCGAAGCTTCTCAAGCTCGTTCTCATCGACCAAGTCCATCACCTAGTATTTCGCTAGCTCGGGAATCTCATCCAGGAGGTCCTGTTTGACCTCGTGGGAGACCCCGTCCAGGAACTGTTGGCCTTCGGCCGAGATCTTGCGGCCACCGCGGCCGTCTTCGTTCGTCTCGACGAGGCCAGCTGCTTCGAGTTGTTGGAGGCTCGTGCGGATGATGTTCCGGGAGCCTTTCACGGCGTGACCTGGAGCAGCGCCTCGGTCCCGCTTGCCACCGTAGTCGGCAGCGATGCGTTCGGTCCCGATGGGGCCCTTGAGGTAGACCTTCCGTAAGAGGGCTGCGCTGCGTGTGAACCACCAGCCGTCTTCCGTTGGGGGCTTTTCCCTGTGGCCGCCGGTTCGTGTGAAAGGGGCCCATTCGGGTTCCTCAATCTCGTCGAAGGACCGAAGCTCTTCGGCGGCCTTCTTGATGAGCGGTTCAGCAGGGACGTCGTAAACGGTGGTCACGCTCTTCCTCCAGGATGCGAGCTTACATCAGGTATCCTACTTAAGCGTGGTGCCGATGCCATAGGCGGGCTTACGCGTTATCGCGTGCCAAGGGTCAACTGAACCTTAGCCAGGCGCGCGCCCAATCGAAGTGCACGCCGTCCACGATGGCATGGACAAGAAGCGTCGCGACGAAGATGATCGCCATCGCGATGTGCAACAGGCGCCACTTGGCGTAACCAATCTTACGCGCGAGGCTTCGTTGGAACCCACCGGTGAGGGCTAACCCGATCAGGGCAAGCGTGCTCAAGCCTCCCCAGACCATGCCCACGCTCCATTCGAACGCGGGCTCGTAGAGGAAAAGTGCGATGTGGAGGAGGGTGAGGAACAGGATGATGAACGAGACCGCGTTGTGCCAGAGCACGCGGACGCGAGCGCTTTCCACGATCTTGTTGACCCACAGGACGTTACGTCGTCCGAACGCTCCGCCAAGGATGAGCGCGATGGGCACGAGGAAGAGCCCGATGAACCCGGTCACCTCCCCCCACGCGCGTGCGTTCATAGGCCAGTTGACGGGCGGTTGCTCGGGGATGACGGGCCCGACGTCGTCGGTCTCCAGTTCGTCCCCGATCGTGAACGATGTGGACCCGTCCAGTGTCTCGTTGCCTTCATCTTGGGCCGTGATGTCCCCATGGTCGTAGAACGCGGTGAGTTCGACGGAGTACGTGATCGTCACATCACCGCGTTCTTGGCCTTGAACGGGGAACGTGACGCTACCGCTTCCTTGGGGGCCAATGGTGTCCCTCAGGGTCTGAGAGAGGGTGTCCGTGGTGTTGTAGAAAACCTGGATGCGCGTGTTGATGGGGTCCTGTGGGGGCCCCGTTTGGCGGGTGACCTCGAAGGTCCATTCGCCGGTATCGGCGAGGCGGTCCCCTTCGATGATGATCTGCTCGACGGTGAGGGCCGGCTCGATGGTGGGTTCGATCTCGCCCTCTTGAAGATCGGGAGATCGGACGCCGTCTTGCGGGCCTTCTCGTGAGGTCCCATCGGGGAACCAAAGACGTGTGTCGACGTCGTTGAGGCCTCGATCAGACTCGTCGGGGGTTTGTTCCATGGTGGCGACGACGGCGGTCGCTCCTGCTTCGACGGGGAAGGTGATGTTGGTCGATTCGCCGACGCCGAGCGTGAACTCGTCCTCTTCGTTGATATCGTCGGGTTTCTCGAACGTGAGGCCGGGTGCTTGGCTAAGGTTGAGCGTGACGAACGAACTCGTGATCTCGTGCAGCCAGGGGTTGACGACGGTCACATCGAGGTCGAGCGGTTCGCCTGTCGGGATCTCGATGTAGGGTGTGGTTCGGAGCACGGCGTACTCCATGCCTTCCTCCTCGTGGCAATCCAGGCATGTCGCTCGCGGGACCTGTTGGCTCCAGGCGGCGGGTCCAAGACCGACGATGAGCCCGATGGTCAAGATCAGCAGGAGGGCTCGCCGTGTCCTCATCATGGGCTGAACCCAGAACCGATTAAAAGGGTTCCCGGTAAGCACATCGAACCGAGGTGCTTTATGGCGCGGTATGGCATCGCCCGGTCACGGTTCAGTCGGTCAAACCGATCCGGCCCTCAAGGTCATTGGCGAGGGCTTTGATGGCGTCCCCGACGGGGCTTGGGGGTTCCATCTCTACCGCGGGGGTTCCTTGGTCTTGGGATGCCCCCGTGGTGGGGTCCAGGGGGATGCGGGCTAGGATCTCCGTGTCGGCCTCGTCGGCGAGGGCCTCGGCTCCTTCACCGGGGAACGGGTCGAAGCCTTCTTCGCAGTGCGGGCATCGAACGCCGCTGAAGTTCTCAGCGACGCCGATCACCGTCATCCCGCTGTTCTGGCAGAAGCGCACGTTTTGGCGCACGTTCTCGATACTGGTTTCTTGCGGCGTGGTCACGATCAGGCAGGGGGTGCCTTGGGGGAAGGTCTGGGCGACGCTAAGGGCCTCGTCACTGGTGCCAGGAGGGAGGTCCACGACCATGATGTCTTGGGGGCCCCATTTGAGATCAGCGAGGAATTGGCGCATCACGCCCATCTTGATGGGGCCCCGCCAAGCGATGGGGGCTTCCCCTTCGACGAGGAACCCGGTGGAGACCATGTGAAGGTTCTCTCGAGCTTTTTTGGGTTTGACGAATTCCTCGTCGTAGGCCTCCATGTGCTCGCCGGAGAGGCCAAGAAGCGTAGGATCGTTGGGGTTCGTGAAGTCGAAATCCGCAAGGGCCGTTTTGTGGCCTGCTTGCGCGAACGCGACGGCCAGGTTCACCGCGATGGTTGATTTGCCGACGCCTCCTTTCCCGCTCATCACGCACAGGACGTTATCGATGTCCTCGAGGGTCTCCTGGACACGCATCCGAAGCTCGAACTGGCGCTTGGCCTGCTGCTTTTGAGCCTCCGTGGCAGGCACAACGCTTTCGGGGCCCTCGGCATGAGGTCCCTGCGCCGGGTTCGCTCCCGCGTTGCTCGGTTCGTGGTCCTCGTCGTGCACAGGCTTTGTTTACCCGCCCAGGGTATGTAAAGGGCGGGGGCTCTCAAGCTTTCCCTGCACGCTCTCGCTTACGATGTGCCCTTACCCTGTTTTTTCTGGATGGTTTCACCCTTCAGAGGTCCAACCCGGGTGAAGGCCTGCACGACCGTTTCACCAACTGCCTCGTGATCGCTTCGCACCTTCAACCGTTGAGGGCCCCCGGGTTGTGGCACGCTCACGCCGACGGCTTGATCCTCGCTCCATCGCAAGGTCCACCCGAAAAAGCCCACCGTCTCGATGTGAGGAATCACATCGAAGCCTTCCTTCTCCAAGGTTCGGATCGGTTCCTTGAGCTTTTGCTCGGCTTCGTCAGGGTCTAACGAGCAGGGGATCGTCCAGCGATGCTCAACCATCACGCTGCACACCCCGGAAGGGGTTCTCGTACTTGTCGGCCCATCGAACGGGAGCGGGAGCCTTTTCAACTCGGTCGCGTTGTCCCGCGTGATGGTGCGGATCTCGAACAGCCTCACCGGTGACAAAGACCCCTTCGAACCCCTCGAGGAGGGGAAAGTGCGCATGTACGTGTGCGGTTTGACGCCGTACACGGACATCCATGCGGGGCATGCCCGAACATACGTTGCGTTCGACATCGTTCGCCGCTGGCTTGAGCACAAAGGGTACGATGTGATCCACGTGCAGAACATCACGGACGTCGAGGACAAGATCTTCGACCATGCAGCCGAGGAAGGCGTCAACCCCCTCCAGCTCGCCCGGGAAGAGCACGCGAAAGCTGAAGCGCTGTTCGACACGCTCCGGTTGCAAAGAGCTCACCACTGGCCGAAAGTGAGCGACCACATCCAACACATCATCGAGACGAACCAAGCCATCATCGAGAACGGTCATGCATACGAAGCGGAAGGGAACGTGTACTTCGACGTGGACAGCTTCGAGTCGTACGGCAAACTCTCCAACATGGACCCCGACCAGTTAATCGAGGAGCACCGGGACGTCGAAGGGGAAGGGAAGCAAGACCCGCGAGATTTCGCCCTATGGAAGAGCGCCAAACCCGACGAACCCTCCTGGTCCTCTCCGTGGGGAGAAGGGCGGCCGGGGTGGCACATCGAATGCAGCGTCATGGCCACCACCATCATGGGGCCCCGAATCGACATTCACGGAGGCGGTCGAGATCTCAAATTCCCCCATCACGAGAACGAAGTTGCCCAGAGCGAAGCCGCCACAGGAAAGGAACCGTTCACCAAGTACTGGATGCACACCGGGTTCGTGACGGTCGGCGGGGAGAAGATGAGCAAGAGCCTGGGGAACTTCGTCACTGCGCGCGAGGTGCTCGAAAAGCATCGTCCCGAAGCCGTCCGCCTGTTGATAGCGCAAACCCATTACCAAAGCCCTATCGACTTCAGCTGGGATGCCCTCAAGGACGCGGAGCGATCCCTCGACGGGCTCATGGTGCCCCTCGAACGCATCCACGATGCAACCCCGAAAGAAGGCGAACAGAGCCACGATGAAGCCCTGCTTGAAGCGATCGAGGCTGCGAAGAGCGAGATCACGGACGCCATGGATGATGACTTCGACACGCCTCAAGCCGTAGCAAGCATGCACACGCTTTCTCGACGGATCAACCAATACCTGGACGACCACCAACCGACCAAGGCGGTGGTGAAGGCCATCGAGACGTTTTACGCTTTCATCGATGACGTGTTCGCGATCGTTCCAGAGGAACGAACCGTGGACGGATTGGAACCAGAGCTCGTCGATCTACTCTTGCACGTTCGGGAAAGAGCACGCGAAGAAGGAGCGTTCGAGCTTGCGGACGAGATCCGTGACGGGCTCGAAACGATCGGCATCAACGTCGAAGACACCAGCGAGGGTCCTGTATGGCGCGCCGCATAAGGGACATCCCGGACGATGCTGAATGGCCCGAGCTCGAAGACGAGTACATCCCCGACAAGGACCCGCTCCCGGACGCGGGAGGACCGTACACGCGAGCCCTTGAGTACTTGCATGGCGCACGCGCGACGCTGAATGCGAACCTCGTGACGCCGACACGGCTTCTGGCGGCGACCACGGCTCGCTTCATCCTCCTTTTGGCGGAGGAGAACAACCTGGAAATCCCGCGCGAGCAACGGGACACCTTCGAGCGCATCGCGGAAGGGAACATCCCAGAGGATACGGACGGGGCCGTGGAAGACCTAGCCCGGTTGGCCGCGTTCGTGGAGCAAGAGGTGCAATCAGCTCGCCGCAAGGAGACCGATGACTCAAGGGGTGGCGAGGGGCGCGCGTGAGCGCTTGATGGCTGTAAGGTTTTTAGTGCCCTACGCTCCTGGGGGGGTAAGGTGCGACTGTGCGCGTTCCATCATTCATGCTGAAAAAGCTGTACGTTTCCGACAGCCTGACCGAGACCGATGACGGGTTCGAGTTCAAGCTTAAGAACACCCTCGCCACGTCCACGATCGTGGGTTCACCCGTCATCGAGATCGACGGGACCCCCGTGGATGTGACCTTCTCGTCGGGAGATGAAACCGTTCAAGCGTCGGAGATCTCCGAGGAGAACTCCTACGCGTTCGAGAAAGGGATGACGGTGACCGTGTCCGGGTCGAAATCCATCGAGGACGGTGCTCACACCATCAAGATCAAGACACCCACGGATGAATGGGACACGCTTGAGTTCGAAGTCGAAGATACGCTTTGATCAAGCATCCAAGCGCTGGTTAGAACTCGTCGAGGGGGCGCTCGAGCGTGATGACTTTCGGGGCCGCTTCAGCCACCGCGTCCTTATGTTCGGGCGGTGCGTAGACGCGGAAGTGCCAGTGGTCCTGGTGCGCTGTCGCGAGGGCTCGAACCAGGGTGCTGGCTTCGGCGAGCCCGATGATGTCCCCATCGTCCAGGATGGGGGCATCGACCTCGGGTAGCGTGGGGGGGCTTGGTGCGTCGACTTGCACCTCGTTCTCGGGCACGCTGGCTCGGTCAGCGATGCGTTTTTCAAGGTCCCTTTGGCGTTGAAGGTCCCCGCTGTACGTTTCGACCCACCGGGGTTCGAGCGCTTTGTAGGGGATCTCGAGGGCGACCTTGGAGAGTCGTCGGTCGAAGACGCGCTGGGCGAGTTCGCCTGCGGGGCCTTCGTCGGCTCTTAACGTGGCAACGAGATCGTAGTCGTCCATGCGGGCGAGTTGCTGACCGGTGATGCTTCCTTCTTGGATCAGGGCGAGCATTGCCCGTTCCATGAGCAGTTCGCCGGCGCGACAGGTGTGGTGGTAGTACACGGCGGAGTGCATGGCGAACCTTGTCACGAGGAGGCTTTCGGCCGCGTTGAGGCCATCGTTCGTCATGACGACGCGGTCTTTGTGGAGGGTCACGGTGGCCATCAAGCGTAGAGCGTCGACGCTTGTGGCGACCCCGGTGTAGTGTCCGTCCCGGAGGAGGTAGTCGATGCGGTCGATGTCAAGGGGGCCGCTGATGAGGCCTTTGAGGGGATGGTCACCTTGGATGAGGCTCTCGATCTGGTAGGGGTCGATGTCGTGGTGTTCGAGCGTTGGTGTAAGCTCGTTGTGGATCCGGTTGACGCTAATGTCTTCGTGGTCGCTTCCGGTGGCTTGTTCGACGACGGCTTCGCTTGTGTGGCTAAAGGGGCTGTGTCCGATGTCGTGGAGGAGGGCCGCGGTGGCGAGGTGTCGAGCCTCGTCAGGGGGAAGGTCTAGCGTGGCGGCGGCGACGCGCGCAAGGTGGTGGCATCCGAGGCTATGTTCGAAGCGGGTGTGGTTGGCGCCTGGGTAAACGAGGTGCGCGGTGCCGGTTTGTCGGATGAAGCGTAACCGTTGGAAGGTTGGGGTGTCGATGAGGTCTCGGGCGTAGGGCTCTGCCACGATGAAGTCGTGGACCGGGTCCTTGATGCGTTTGGCTCGGTGCGTTTCAGAGGCGAGGCCCTGTGCGGGGTCGGGGCGCGGCACGGGGTGGCCGAGCCGCGGTGCGGGGTTTAGTTTTTGCCTAGGAAGGTAGAGAAGAGTTCGACCTGGACGTCTCGGGCTTCGATCCCGTTACGTGTGTCCTTGTAGAGATTATGGAACTCGATGAGGGCCTCTTCGAGTTCGGCGGGGACGGCTTCGTCACCGTCTCGAAGGCGGCCTTCGAGGGCGAAGAGAGCAAAGCGTGCGCCTTGAAGGAATGCGTCGAGGTACGCGGGGGTTGTTCCGGGTGGAGTATCCGGCATGGCGGGAGTTTTGTCGGGGATCGGGAACACCTCAAGCCAAGGTTAGGTCCCCGGTGTATAATGCAGCGTGGTTGTTCCTTGCCTCAGTTCGGGGTGTGTGTCACCTGCGTCGTGGGGGTCGCTTGTCCCTTGGGGGGTGGAACAGGCCCCGAGCGGCCGACCCCCCCGCGGCTACATAAATGATTTAAAGGCCCCCTTTAATACGGAGGGTGCTGGCGGTTTAAAAATGAGCAAGATCAAGATTGAGAACGTCGTCGCTTCCACCAGCCTAGACACCGAGCTGGACCTGCAAAGCATCGCGCTCGCCCTCGACAACGCGGAGTACGAGCCCGAACAGTTCCCCGGCTTGGTCTGCCGCCTTAAAGACCCCAAAACCGCTGCGCTCCTCTTCCGTAGTGGGAAGGTCGTGTGCACCGGGGCAAAGAGCGTCGAGGATGTCCGCCGCGCGGTGAACATCGTCACGCAACGCATCGAAGATGCAGGCGTCAAGGTCAACCGCGAACCCGACATCCAAGTGCAGAACATCGTCGCCTCTGCCGACTTGGAGTCCGATTTGAACCTCAACGCGATCGCCATCGGGCTGGGTCTCGAACACGTAGAGTACGAGCCCGAGCAGTTCCCTGGCCTCGTGTACCGGCTCTCCGATCCGAAAGTCGTCGTTCTTCTCTTCGGAAGCGGGAAACTGGTGTGCACGGGCGCAAGGAAGCCCGAAGATGCTCAACGGGCCGTCGAGAAGATTCGCGACGAGCTCAGCGGGCTTGGCCTTCTTACGTGAAAGGGCCCATCGTCTCCCTGCCTGCCTCAGGCAGGGAGCCGTTTTCCCTCTCCATGGCTAAGCGTTCAGCATGCAACGTTTATAGACGCGAGGCGGCTTGGGTCCTCCGCCCGCATTCATGTCCCGGAACCCCAAGCTGCCCATCCTCGATGACCATTTCCACTTGGACCCACGCGGGGAAGGCACCCAAGCCGTGAAAGCCTTCCAACGAGCCGGGGGAACGCACCTTATCATCGTGCACAAACCCTACCAAGAAACGCCTCCCCGCACCGAGAAGGAGCACGAGGACGCCATGCGAACGACGCTCCGGATGGCGCGCGAAGCGGACGAAGCAACGGATGTGACCGTGCACACGGCGGTGGGCCCTCATCCTGCCGAGCTGACCACGAACCTTCAAGCCGGGCTCACCCTCGATGAAGCAAAGGAAGCCTACCGAAACGGCCTGGAGGTTGCTCGCCGGTTGATCATGGACCACGAAGCCATCGCGCTTGGCGAGATCGGTCGCCCCCACTACGAGGTTCCCGAGGAGGTCTGGGATGCCAGCAACATGCTCTTCCTGGAGGCCCTTGAAATCGCGGCGGATGCCGACACGACCGCGATCCTTCACACGGAAACCGCCACGCCGGAAACGATGGAGACGTGGGCAGGATGGGCCGACGAAGCCGGGCTTTCCCGCCAGCGCGTCGTCAACCACTTCTCGCCCCCCATCGTGGACGAAGACAAAAACCACGGGCTCACCCCGTCCATCCTCGCGAGCAAGGATAGCCTCCGCGAAGCGCTTGAAGAAGGGGACCGTTTCCTCATGGAGACCGACTACATGGACGATCCTGAACGGCCCGGAGCGGTCCTTGGACCCAAGCTTGTCCCGCGTCGCACCCTCCAATTCCACGAGGCCCAGGCCTTGTCCGAGGATGCCTGGGCGCGCATCCACATCCAAACACCCCAGGAAGCCTACGGGATCGATACGAACACGTGACACCAAGGGTAAGACCGATGAACCCCCGAGAGGTTCCCGGGCGCATGGCGCTTCCCGGAGAGGAGGAACCAGGCAACGTCCCGGACGCGGCCCCAGGCACGCTGGACGCGGGAGCCGGGGGCTCGTTGCCTTCGAACGTGAAAACGTGGGCCGTAGGGGGTCACTTGGCGGCGTTCGTTTGGCTTATCGGTATCCCTGGACCCATCGGCCCCCTGATCGTTTGGTTGCTAAAGCGGGGAGATCACCCGTTCATCGATGAGCAAGCCAAGGAAGCGTTGAATTTCCAGTTGTCCATCGTGATCTACATCGTCGCTTTGGGCCTGCTCACGGTCGTCTTCAGCGCGTTCTCAGGCGTGTTTGGGATCCCGGTTCTCGTCGCCATCGCGCCTGGCGTATCCCTCGTTGCCATCGTTGCTCTCCTTGCCGTCGTGTTCGCCGTGATCGGAGCGTACCACGCAAGCGAAGGAGAGGATCACCGGTACCCGTTGACCCTCCGGTTGGTTTCGTGACGCCAAGGACCGTAGGACCCAACCCTTAAACAGCCCGGGAGAGGATAGGGAGCCGATGTCGTCCGTGACGGTGTGTGCAAACTGCACGGCTCGGGTTCAAGATGCCCACCAGCAACGATGTCGCCATTGCTTGGACCCGCTCCGCGTTCGTCGTTTCGCCACCATGGAGGAGATGGAAGCCTATCGAAAGGATCGGGCCGCGCACGGCGTGGATGTCGCGAGGGATTCGCCTCGCACGCGGCGGTTGGGGCTGGCATCGTTGTTCGCGCTTGGCTCGATGATCCTCGTGCTGGGAGCCTTAGGCATCGGGTTGTCCGCGTACTTCGCTGGAGGGTTGGATGCCTTGATGGCGAACATCGCGGATGCCGCATGGATGCTCGGCATCGGGGTCGCCATGTTCGTGGCGGCTCGCACGCTTGGCGGGGGGGATGCCTCGTGATGGATCCCAGCGAGATCGAGGGAGCCAGCATCGAGACGGTGGAGGTCAACAGCTCCTGGGAGGCCGAATTGGGGGAAGGGTGCGAGATGGATGTGACGTTAAGCGATGGATCCACGTTGTTCGTGATCCGGACCGGGTTGGAAAGCGCCCAAAGCGAGATCGACGACTGGCGCAACAAGCGCGCGGGGGTACGCATCAAGGAGACGCAAGAGTTGGCGCAGGTTCCCTTGTCCACGCACGGTCGGCAGACGACGTTGAAGATCACGTTGGCGGATGGGTTCACGTTCGAGGGGGATCTCATCCAGGAAGCAAAGCGGGTGGACAAGGGCATGGGGGATATGGAGACCGAGTGGACCTTCGAGGGCACGCCCGGGGTGGAGATGGGGGATAACACGCCCGACGATGCCGGAGATGCGTGAAGCTCGCATCAGCGAAACGTTCACCGAGAAGGCAAGCGATGCGAGAGGCATGACGCAGGACGATGGCGTGTTTTGGACGACGACCCAGGAGGAAACGGGGCCTTTCTTCAATGTGGTTCACACGACCAAGAAGGCGCAAGTGACCATGATGACGGTCGAACCAGGGAAAGTCGCAGGGGGCCCGAACACGCACGAGGCTAGCGATCAGGTCTCCCTCATCCTCGAGGGGGAAGCCACGGTTCGGGCCTGGGAGGATGGCCCCCAAGGGGAGCCTACGGAGAAGGTCTGCCCTGAGGGAACGTTGTTGCATTTGCCTGCAGGCACGCAGCACTGGGTCAAGAGCACGGGGCAAGAACCGCTCGTGTTCTTCACCGTGTACGCGCCCCCGGAATACTGAGCTTGCAAGCCAAGCAAGAGGCAGGCGTTAGGGCTCCTCGGTGTGGTGGGTGACCCAGTCGTGGCGCAGGCGGACCAGGTGAATCGTATCTTCCGGTTCCACAAGGTATGCGTATCGATGCTCCTGGTACCGATCCTTCGTGGGCACCTTCTCAAGGAGTTCTTTGCCTTGCGCTTCGTTCGCATTCCAGTTCTTCGTCGCTCGCTGGTCCAGGCAAGACTCGCAAAGCGTCAGGTGCCCCTGGCTGGGGCCTTCTAGTTGCGTGAAGGACCGGAGCGTTCCCGTCTGCGTACCGCACGTGGCGCAGCGTTCAGGCATGAGAATCGAACCCATGCTCGACGCCGCCCCACCAAATAGGGCTCTAAGCACGCGCTTGGCGGCCAAGGCCAAGGCTTGCTTGGCCGAAGCGTTCCCTATTCTCCTCGCAGGGCGAGCTGGGCTTCCTTGGGGATATCCTCCATGTTCTGCCCGCTCATGGCCTCCCCCAGGTTCTTCGATACGTCCACGATGGTGTCCGAAGCCTCGAAGTGCGTTGTGGCTTCCACGATGGCCCGGGCGCGAGGCGCTGGTGTCTGGCTTTTGAAGATGCCGCTACCCACGAACACGCCATCGTTGCCCAGTTGCATCATCAACGCGGCATCCGCCGGCGTCGCGATGCCGCCTGCGGCGAAGTCCACAACCGGCAATCGGCCCTCTTGGTGGATGTCCAACAGCACATCCAGCAAGCCGTCTTGGATCTCCTCGATGCTCTGCTCAGCGAACACGTTCTCGCCATGGTCGATGGTCAAGGCTTGCTGTTCCTCCACCGTCTCCCGCAAACGCTCATAGGGCTTCGCGAAGCGCTCAGCAAGCGTCTCCAACCCGTCCTTATCCATCCTCTGCACGCGATCGATCGCATCCCGCAACATGCGGCGGTGCCGCACCGCTTCCACGATGTTCCCGGTGCCTGCTTCGCCTTTCGTGCGGATCATCGCTGCGCCTTCCCAGATGCGGCGTACGGCTTGCCCAAGGTTCGTTGCGCCACAAACGAAGGGCACCTCGAAGTCACGCTTGTCGATGTGGAAGAACGGATCTGCAGGCGTGAGCACCTCGCTCTCGTCGATCATGTCCACACCAAGCTCTTCGAGAAGCTGCGCTTCCACGAAGTGCCCGATGCGAGCCTTGGCCATCACGGGGATCGTGACGGTGTCGATGATCTCCTCGATGACCTCAGGAGCGCTCATGCGAGCCACGCCGCCTTGCGAACGAAGATCCGCAGGCACGCGCTCAAGCGCCATCACGGCCACCGCGCCAGCGTCTTCAGCCACGCGGGCTTCTTCGGCCGTCGTCACGTCCATCACGACGCCGCCTTTTTGCATGCGCGCGAAGCCTCGCTTAACGAGGTCGGTCCCATGCCGCATTCCTTCGAGATCGAGCGTCCGGCCCATCAGACGCGCGATAGGCTTGCTGGTTAAATGGGTTGTCCCCAACGCAACCAATCCCGGACATGTTCGATCCGTCTGCTGGATTCGGATGCCAAAAACAAAGTAACCGATGCATGCCCTTTGATGGTACGTGCCTGGTGGCTACCGCATACGGTCGCTGGGATGGGCAAGCACCCCAGGCGGTCGATCCTTTCCAAGGATGATGCGCCAGCGAAGCCCCGGTTACCCGAAGGAGTGTTGGACGTGACCAATTTCGGATCCTCGAACCCGTTCACTGTCGGCGTGGAGGAAGAGCTCCAGATCCTCGACCCAGAGACCGGGGACCTGGTGGCCCGCATCGATGAAGTGCTCGGTAAAGCAAGCGATGAGAACGACCAGCGCTTACAAAGCGAACTCTTCCAGGCCGTCGTGGAGACCGCGACACCCATCTGCGAGGACATCGACGAGGTACGCGAAGAGGTCACGGACTTACGCGACCGGCTGGTCGACCACTGCGAGGACCGCGGGTACGCCATCGCCGCGGCCAGCACGCACCCCACCGCGCATTGGCAAGATCAAGCCTACACCGACAAGGAACGGTACGCGGAACTCATCGAGACCGTGCAGTGGCCCGCCAAACGAGAACTCATCTTCGGCGTGCACGTTCACGTCGCCGTCGAGCACCCCCAGCAAGCCATCTTCGTGAACAACCACTTTAGGCCCTTCCTCCCCCTCATCCTAGGCCTCTCCACGAACAGCCCCTTCTGGAAAGGAGAAGCCACAGGCCTGAAAGCCACACGCCCACGCATCTTCGACGCGCTCCCCCGCTCAGGCGTCCCCCGAGCCTTCCAAGACTTCGCAGACTACAACGCCGCCGTCGGCACGTTCAAAGCCGTCGGCAGCATCGACGACGTCACGACCATCTGGTGGGATATCCGCCCACGGCCTGACCTCGGAACCGTCGAGATGCGCATCCCGGACATCCCCACCGAAGTCGATGTCACGGTAGCGCTTGCAGGGCTCACACAAGCCATCGTGAAGCGCCTTGCAGACGCCTGGGAAAACGGCGAATCTCCCCCTCTATGCCACAACGTCGAGGTCATACGCGAGAACCGCTGGCGCGCCATCCGCGACGGGATCGACGCCGACCTCATCCAGGTCGAAGACGGGAACGTCGAAGCCGTCCCCTTCAAGAACGCCGTCGACAGCATGTTCAGCCTCCTCGGCGACGCGCCGGAAGAACTCGGGCTCCAGCACGAACTTCAGCTCCTTCAAGACCTCGTCGAACGAGGCGAAACAGGGGCCGAGCGACAACTCCGCATCTACGAAGAAACCGACGACTTCCTCCCCGTGATCCAAGACATCGTCGAACGAACCCCGCCCGGGAAAGCACACCTACCCAAGATCCACTAGAGCCGCCCAAGCGAGCATATCTACCGAAAGGACCAAGAACATGCACGCCATCTCGGCACACCGAACGCGTGGAGGTCCACCATGGCCGCCTTCGGCGAGACGCGACCGAGATCGGAAGAGC
>PWVY01000333.1 GCA_003561665.1 Thermoplasmata archaeon | reverse complement strand
TTCTCGAAGTGGGGCATCGAGTAGGCTTCGTAGGGGAAGGGTTCGAAACCGGGGTAGGGGGTGAACGTGGTGCTGGTCCATTCCCAGACGTCCCCAATCATTTGGTGGCAACCGATGGGGCTTGTTCCTTGGGGGTAGGCTCCGACGGGGGCAGGGTTGCTGGTTCGGGCACCGAGGTTGGCTTTCTTGGGCGTCCATGCGTCATCGCCCCAGGGAAAGCGGGTTTTCTTCCCCGTTGCGGGGTCGAGGCTGGCGGCGGCTTCCCATTCTTGTTCCGTGGGTAATCGTTTGCCGGCCCAGGAAGCGTAGGCTTCGGCTTCGTAGAAGCTGACGTGCATGACGGGCTGGTGGGGCGGTAGGGGGGTTCGTTGGGGGCCATCGCGCGTGAACCACGCCCCGTTGTCTTTTTCCCAGGTTCGAGGGTGCTGGAGGTCGAGGGCTTCGCGGATCATCCATCCGTCCCTGCTCCAGTGGTCTCGCTCGTGGTAGCCATCGGATTCGATGAAGCGGGCATACTGTTGGTTCGTGACGGGGTGGGTTGCGATCCTGAAGGGATCCAGCGTGACCTCGTGAGGGGGAGCTTCGTTGTCGTAGACGCCCCTCTGGAGGCTTTGCCCCATCGTGAACGTGGTCTCTGGCATGGGGACCATGTCGTGGGTTGAACCTGTAGGTTCGGGCGTGGGGGTTTGTTGGGAGGGTTGGTGGGCGTTGTCCTTCGGGAAGAGGGCGAGCGTTGCGAGCATGTTCTCGCGGTGTTGGTCCTCGTGCCGGATGACCATATCGTACACGAACCCGCCGTGGAAAAGAGGGTCTTTGGAGGAGAGGTCCACGGTGTCCAGGCGGTCGAGGGCTTGGCGTCGAACGTCCAAGAGAAGCGCTAGGAGGGCTTTCCTTTCGGGAAGTTCAAGATCTCCACGATGGCTTCTGGGGTTCACCTCAGGATCGAAGGTTCGAACAAGGTCCTCGTCGATGGGACGCCCTTGGAGGGTTTCGACAAGCCATCGGTGTTCGAAGACCGCCAGGTGACCGATGTCCCATGCGAGCACGCCCATGACGGGTTCGGGTTGGTGGTACAGGTGCGTGTTGGTCACCTTGGAAAGAAGGGAAAGGGTCGCATCGCGTGTGTTCGAAAGCCGCGTGCGAATCGCTTCTTTGAGCTTCTTCTGTGAGGATGGGTTGGGCATGCGTATGCCCGGGCCAGGCATGCTGATTGGAGTGAAGGGGGAGCGTAAGTATCTTGGTTTGGAGCCTTCACGGGGGGCCACTTTGGGTATCCTCGTCAGGCTCCTTGTGCTTGGTAGTGCCGAAGAGCTCCGTCGACGGTGAGGGTCTCGCCGTGTACGTAGTCCGCGTCCGAGCTAGCGAGGAACACGGCTGCGGATGCAATCTCGTGCGGTTGTGCAGCTCGTTTCACGGGGATGTTCGCCTCCTTCTCTTCTCGGACCTCTGGGTCTTCTTTGGCTTCCTTGTTGAAGGGCGTCAACACCATCCCGGGCGCGATGTTGTTCGCGTGAATGTTCTCTTCTGCGACCTCAAGCGCGAGGGTCCTTGTCAAATTCCGAAGCCCTCCCTTGCTCGCACCGTAGGCCGCTGCGCCTGCCAGGGGCACCTCGTCGTGGATGCTAGTGATGTTGATGATGTCCCCCCGTGCATCAACGCCGTCCAGGGTTCGTAGGAACTCCCGACAGCAGTAGAAGGGCCCATAGAGGTTCGTTCGGATGGCGTTGTCCCAGGTGTCATCCTCCATATCCTTCACCGGAACGCCCGATAGGTCGATGCCCGCGTTGTTGACGAGGATCGTGGGAACGCCAAGTTCATCTTGGACATGCCTGAAGACCTCACGTACCTCTTCGGGGTTACGCTGGTCCAACGATGCCACGAGCGCTCTTTGGCCATGTTTCACGACCGCCTCCCTCGACTCGTGAGCCCCCTCCTCATCCGTATGGTACGTGATCGCCACGTCTGCACCTTCCTCAGCGAACCGGATTGCTGTGGCCTCTCCGATCCCCGAATCTGCACCCGTCACGAGGGCCACACGGTCACGCAGCCTACCAGGCATACCGTCTTAACCGGAGGTTTAAGCAAAGCGTTTGGTCCGATGGGACATGTAGGGGCTTAAGGCTCCAGTTCCTTCTCCATCACCCACTCCACCTGGTCCATCCCTGCCGCCTTGTACGCCTCCTTGACCTCAGGCAGCCAGCTGAGAACACTCACCCTGTAGTACGGGATCCCCTTGCTCTCGAACCATTCCTCCGCGCGCTCGATCAACGCGCCCCCGATGCCCCCGCCTCGCTCCTCCTCGATGACGAAATGCCCGAAAAGGCGCCCATGCTTGGACACCTTGAACACCGGATGGCCTCCCGTGACGCGCGCCTCCACGGCTCCCACGAGGGACCCCTCCTTCTCCGCCACGAGGACCGTCGCGTGCTCACTATCCACCATCCGGTTCAAGAAAGAACTCCGCCACTTCTCGTAGGCTCCCTCTCGAGCCTCGTACCGAGGATCCCGTGGGGACAAGAACTCCACGAACCCACGCCACAGATTCAACAGCTCATCCACGTCCGCTTCCCGGGCCTCTCGAACGGTCACGCTCACGCGCACACGATGCCCCGTTCATCCCAAAGCGTTACCGGGCCCTCACGCCTGTTGAGGATCCGAGACGGCGCCGATCTCCTCCAACGCGACCGTCGGGGCAGGACCGTACAAGATCCGCTCCGCGATCAACGTCAAAAACCCGTTGTTCACGCTGTTCACCGCCGTCCGGAATTGATCCGTGATGCCCAAGCTGAACGCGAACCACACCGCCACGAACGCATCCGCCGTTGCACCCTGCAACGCCAACACCGCCGCCAGCACCGGCGGCGCCAAGATGCTCATCCCCGCGGGAAGCCCCGGAGCACCCACCGTCAAGAACAACAACGGCACCAACGTGGCCGCCAACTGACCAAACGTCAACGAGACGCCCACCGCCTCAGCGACAACCGGCGTGATGAGCATCGTCGCGATCAACGTACCATCCAAGTTCACCGTCGCACCCAACGGGATAACGAACCCACGCGTACCCTCCCGCGCATCAAGCCCCTTGTCCGCCATCTCCAAGTTGATAGGGATCGTTGCAGCGCTCGAAGCCGACGACCACGCGAACAAGTACACCGGCGCCACGTACTCCTTGAAGGCCTTCTTCGCCGACCGGTTCGTCAACCGAAGAGCCAACGCCCCCACCAAGCCAAGGAACACGAGCGTCACGACCGCGATCAACGCCGCCGTCAACAAGTACCAAACGAGCGCGTTGAACTCGATGTTCGCCGCCCCCGCCTCGGCCGTCACGTTCTCAACGCTTACAGGAACGAACGTGCCCACCGAGAACAAGATCACAGGCAACGCATACTCCAAGAGGCCCCCCAACCCCTCAACGCCCTTCTCGAACACGACACGAAACACGCGCTTGGTGTTCCCCGCCACGTACCCCAGCGGGCCCGTCACCGCTCCAACCACCCCCTCATCCGTGGAGCGCCGGTCAAGCACGATGAAGCTATGAAGCAAAATAGCCCCCCCGAACGCCCACAAAACAGCCAAGATGGGAGGGCTAAGACCGATCTGGCTCAAGTTCTCCCCCACAGCACCCACGAACCCTCCCTCGCCACCCGCCAAGGGCAAGCGGAACACCAGGCCGGATACGATGAGGCCGAACAGGCCAGCGATGATGCTCGAAGCCGCAAACAAACCGATCACGACGGCGGGAGCGCGCCCCCCCGCCGTGTCGAACAAATCCAACAACGCGGGGAGGATGGTGAGCAAGATCACGTACGGCGCGATATCGATCAAGACCTCGATACCGACCTCGACCGCGTCCTGAACGCCCGAGACGAGGCCTGGTACCCACGTCCCCAACCCAAGACCTAGGAACAAGAGACCAAGGCCCAACAACGGGTGGGTCCACACATCGGACCATGATCGCTCACCGCTCATCGCCGCCGCCACGGGTTCCCTGCACAAGAAGGTCACCCCGTCGGACCGATGGACGCGAGCCTAATAGCGCACGTGCACAACGAGCGTGTACTCCACCTCGCTGACCGCCCCGGTTAATCCGCTTTCTGTGTCCCGGGTGACCTCCCAGGCCCATGCACCAAGGCTATCGATCTCATCGCTTGAGAGGGTCAACGTTTCTTCGCCACCTGCGTCTTCGCCTTCAGCCTCGTACGTTGTCCCATCGGGGCTTATCGCTCTTAGGTCCAGGTCTGCTTCCAGGCTAGGCTCGATGAGGCCGTTGTCCCCGTTACCCGTTCCGTACGTGAGCACGGCTTCGATCTGGACGGGTTGAGCGCCCAGCCGGGCGAGGTCGATGCTTGTTTCGTGGGTTTGTGCTTGGTCCTCATCGCCCGGGGATGGAGCGGGCATGGTCTCGTTCTGGAAAACGTGAACATCACCCACATGCACGACCGCGGTGGCCGTATCGGTATGGCCGATGTCGTCCGTGACGGTCAGTTGGACCTCCCACGCTCCCGGTTCGTCGAACGTGGTCGTCGTCTCGGCCCCGGTCGCGTCGGGAGATCCATCCCCGGTCACATCCCATTCGTACGTGGTGATCTCTTGGTCTTCATCGGTCGTGCTGGATGTCGCATCGAGCGTTACGCGGTCACCAAGGAACACGTTGTTCCCGACCGTTCCAGGTTCAGCCACGGGTGTCCCCTCAAGAAGGATCTCGGGAGTAGCCTCGGGCGCGTCAACGACGCGCACGTCCCGCGTGGTTTGGTCGCTTGCTCGGGTCCCTTCGAGGGTGATGGTGACGGTGTACTTTCCACGTTCCTGGTAGGTGTGCGTGGTTGTAGCGTCTTCCGTCGTCGTGGTGGAGCCGTCTCCGAAGTCCCACGCGTACGCTTCCACGTTGCCTGTGCTTTGGCTTGCGTCGAACACGATGGGGGCCCCGGTCGCTGTGATGAGGATGCCGTCTTGTTCGAACGCGTCGCTGGAAAGTTGAGCTTGCAGGGCTTCGCCCCCGCCCATGAGCCAAATCGCGGCAGCTCCGATCGCGGCGATGAGCAGGAGAGCAAGCAGGATCCCACCCGCCAGGAGAATGGGTCGTCGCTTCTCCTCGTCCTCATCGTCTTCAGGCTCCTCAGGGGGCGAGGCGTCCTCTGCATCCTCGGGAGGTTCGCCGTCGGGTTCGTCCTCGCCTTTTTTGAACCGGGAGAGGAGAGCCCGGGCCCCTCCCGTATCGTCCTCCTCGTCGTCCTCTGCCGTTAGCGGTTCTTCGATGGCTTCTCGCCGTTTCCACCCGTCTGGCGTTTTGACCCAGCGGTCGCTTTCTCTCTTCGAAGCAGCCGAGGGTTCGACCGGTGGCGCGGTGTCCTCTTCCCGTGCTTCCATGGGCTCTTCTTCGAGGGCTGGCGGTTCTTCTTCCTCGGTCGGCTCTTCGTCTTGGGGTGCTTCGGGGGGTGGATCCTCCTGGGCTAGAGGGTCCTCTGATCCACCAACGTAGGACTCTTCATCGTCACTCTGCTCCTCTTCGCCACCCTCGACCGTTTCCTCTTGGTCATCCTTCCCCCCCTTGAAACGGCCCATAATGCGACTCACGGCTCCCCCATCGCCTTCCTCTTGATCTGCGCTGTCCGTGTCCTCCTCGTCGCCTTCCTGTTCCCCGTCTTCCTCTTCCGACTTCGAGGACCCCAGGAAAGGAACACGATCCTTCAAGGACCGCTGCTTCTCTTCCTTGGAGTCATCGCTTCCTTCGAGTTCGGCGAGTTCCTCCTCAAGCTGGGCGATTTCCTCATCGAGGTCCTCAGCGGACGAATCCTTAGACAACGGAGGCCACCTGTTGCGGCCGGGATGGTCCCCTTCGTCTTAAATTCCCCCGGTCGAGGACCGGAGTCCGTCACCACCGAGAAGGGGATCAAACCACCCGCCAGGCTTTTGGCTTGCTTCCTCCTTGACAGAACATGGCTTCCAACGGGCGAACAGCATGGATCACCGGGGGCGGGCGAGGCATCGGGAAGGCAACAGCCCTGACCCTTGCGGAGGACGGTTTCGATGTGGCGGTGAGCGCTCGTAGCGAGGATGAACTCGAGAGCACCGCGAAAGCATGCCGCGATCACGGGGTTCAAGCCCTCGCGGCACCGCTGGATGTCACCGAACCGGGAACGATCAAAAGCGCGTATGATCGCATCGATGAGGAGCTATCGGCACCCAGCGTTCTGGTGAACAACGCTGGCGTGGCGCAGGGGATCCCGTTCTTGAAAACCACCGGAGAAAATATGGAGTTCTTCTGGAGGGTGAACCTCTTAGGCGCGTTCCATTGCACGCAAGCGGCCTTGCCTAGCATGTTGGAGGATTCGTGGGGGCGCATCGTGAACGTTGCCAGCGTTGCGGGCAAGGTCGGCGCCTCGTACACGACTGCATACGCCGTATCCAAGCATGGCATGCTTGGGTTGACCCGAAGCATCGCTCAGGAGTTCGCGACGAAAGGGATCACGTCGAACGCGGTGTGCCCGGGGTACGTGGATACGCCCATGACGGACGGGAACGTCGAGCAGATCGCCGAAACCACGGACCTGAGCCAAGAGGAGGCCCGTGAACGGTTGGAATCCATGAGCCCTCAAAAGCGCTTGATCACGCCCGAAGAGGTTGCAGCGCAAGTGGCCTATTTGTGCCAAGAGGAGGCACGAGGCGTCAACGGGCAAGCCCTCACGATCGATGGGGGACAAGTGCAGTGGTGACCACGCAACGCGTGAACCCGGCCTCCTTAGGCGACCCGGTGGGATACAGCCATGGCGTCCAAGCAGGAGGATTGCTGTTCGTCGCGGGCCAGATCGGGGCTGATCCCGTTGAAGGAGAAGGGTTGGACGTGGTGGAGGGGGGTTTGGTTGCTCAGTTCAAGAAGGCCCTCTCGAACATCCGCACGGTGCTTGAGGAGGCCGGTTCGAGCCCGAGCAGCCTCGTGGACATGACGGTGTACGTGACGGACATCGATGCGTATCGAGCCTCCTTGCCTGAGCTTGGGGAGGCGTGGCGAGACGTGCTGGGAAAAGAGTACCCGGCGATGGCGTTGGTGGAGGTCTGCGAGCTTTTCCACCCCGAGGCCGTTGTGGAAGTCAAGGCCGTGGCAGCCCTCGAGGGCAACGGTTGAGTCCCAGAAGGCGCGTGGGGGGACCGATGAGCACGCTCACTGCGGTCGTCCACGACGCCGCGGAAGTCGCGACCGTCGAGGACGGGACGGTGGTGACGTATCAAGACGCCGCGGTCGCGGTCGAGGACGACCGCGTCATGGCGGTCGGCCCCAGCGACGAGGTAACCCGGGCGTATCCGCCGGAGAACGCCGCTCACGCG
>PWVY01000018.1 GCA_003561665.1 Thermoplasmata archaeon | reverse complement strand
GGGTTTCGGATTGGATGGATCGTGCCGAGAGGCCTACCATCCACGAGGCCGAACTCCCGGGAGCGGATGTTACCGGTTCCGACGCTGACTCCATGACGGCCTCGACGGGGATCGTGGACGTCAAGCAAGAGGACGATTGCGAACCGCACCCACCGATTCGCATCACGGAGGAGCAAGGATCTGAAGGGTTCACCTTGGCGAATTCGGGAACGGGAGAGATCGTTCCTCGACCGGGCAGCGGCGTAACGCAAGGAAGCGGCACAGCTGACGATCCGTACGTCATCGAAGGTTGGTGCATCCTACCTACCGAGCGGGAGGCCCAATTTTTCGCCGCTTCCCTGTGGATGCAGCCGTGGGGCGAGGGTATCCTCCTCGAGGACACCTCATCGCACGTCGTCCTTCGAAACAACGTGATCATCGGCTATGAGGTTGGTATCGAATTGGATTCCACAGAGAATGTCGTGATCGAAGACAGCACCATCACAAACAGCGGCTCCATTGGCGTGAACCTGGAGTCTGGCAGCGAGAACGTGGTCCAGGCGAACACGATCGCCAACAACAACGGGGTCGGCGTGTACACCGGGGGCTTTGCGAACGTCGTGCAGGGGAACACCATCGCTAACAACGGAGGGGTTGGCGTGCATGCAGGAGGCTTCGAAAACGTGGTGGAGGAGAACACGATCGCAGACAACGACTCCATCGGTGTGAGTCTGGCGTCTGGCAGCAAGAACATGGTGGAGGGCAACACGATCACCAACAACGAAGGAACCGGGGTGCTCGTGGAGAATATGGAGAACGTGATCCGTGGGAACACGATCATGCACAACGCGGGTGACGGCGTGGGCGTCTCATGGGCGAGCAAGAACGTGGTGGAGGGGAACATGATCGCCAACAACGGCTGGTTCGGTGTGTTCGTGGAGGGCTTCTGGAACGTGGTGGAGGAGAACACGATTGATCACCACATGGAGGGCATAGCCATATGGGGAAGTGACAACGCTGTCCTGAACAACTCGATCACCGACAACTTGGATGTTGGCGTGTTCCTAAGCGGCAGCCATGGGAACCTGTTGGAAGGAAACACGATCAATCACAACGGCGGAGATGGCGTGCTCTTGCTAGGAAACTCGCAAGACAACACGATTAGCGAGAACATCATCGCCCACAACGACCAAAACGGCATCCTCTTGGTCGATATCTCCTTCGATCGCGTGCCGTCGGGTACGGTGATCGGGTACAACAACATCCACGCGAACACGGACTCTGGCTTGTCCGTGGAAGCTCACAAGGACACCCTGCAGGCCACGGGCAACTGGTGGGGCCACGCGACAGGGCCAAGCGGTGGCACTCATGACGCATGCACTGACACCCTCGCCGACGGGAAAGGGGACATGATCTACATCGAGGACGATGTGAACGTGTGCTTTGACCCGTGGCTGGAAGAGCCCCACGCAGGCGCCATGTAACCCAACGAGGCCCAGGCCTAACGCCCATCCCCACCAGATGATACGCTCTCCCCCTAGCGCCCACCGGAAACCACCACTACAAAAACATTATTATGTTACTCCGGTATGCCACGCACCCCCATGGATTGGAAGGCAGGGGAGAACCCAAACCACGCAACGCGCCAGCTGCGCACACCCTACATCATCATCGCAGCCCTCCTCGTAGCCCTCATCGCAGCGATGACGCTCCTTCTAGGCCTCCCCATCGAGATCGCCCTCAGCGCGTTCGGGAACCCCGTCAGCCGCATCGCCATCGTCGCGCTCACCATCTCCATCGCCACCCTCACCAGCCTCTCCATCGCCCTCTTCCTCGAGATGAAAGAACACCAACAAACCATCGAACAACTCGAAGAAACCCAACGCCGCCTCAACGCCACCCTCCAAGGCAACCAAGCCCTCAACACCACCCTCGACGGGCTCGAACAACGCATGGAACACGAACTCGACCGCATGCACGAAGCCATGGCCCAAGAACGCCGACGCATCCGCGAACACCTCCACGCACACCTCACCAACGACGAAGAACCCGAAACCAACCTTAACGAGGTCCTGAAACCATGAAACTGCCCGACGCCCCCCGCAAAGCCCTCCGAGAAGGCGCCGGGCTCCCCGTCGTCGAACCCCTCGCAAGCTACGTCATGCACCAAGCCGAGAACGGAGAAAGCACACCACCCAACGAAACGATCACCCAAGTCCGCGAACGCCTCGACGACTGGCTCACCACCCGCGAAGAACGAATCCACGAACGCCTAGACAACGCACGAGATGGCCCCCTCCAACACCGCATCCGCAACCACGTCGAGAACCTCATCCACAAAAACCGCAACCGCCTCGCCCACATCCAACACGAAACCCAAAACAACGAAACGATGCCCTGGGAAACCCTCCAAACCGCCTTCAACCTCCTCCACGAAACACAAAACGACCTCCGAGACACCGAACAAGCCGCCCACTCCCTCCAAGAGATCAACCAACTCCTCGACGGGCTCCCCGCCAACGCCATCGACGGAAAAACCCTCGACCGCACCGCCCAAAAGGAAGCCCTCATCGCCACCAACGACGACCCCAAACAATGGGCCCAAGGCGCCCGCGCCCTCGAAGAAACCTACCGCGAACACGCCGGACAAGCCCTCCGCCAACTCGCCCGCACCGAACTCGACCAACCACAACCCCCCAAAGA
Organism: Thermoplasmata archaeon; assembly: GCA_003561665.1. Classification (GTDB taxonomy): domain Archaea; phylum Thermoplasmatota; class SW-10-69-26; order SW-10-69-26; family SW-10-69-26; genus PWVY01. The sequence goes on along the minus strand of PWVY01000018.1, from coordinate 4,649 downwards.
AAGACCCAAACCCCGATCCACACCCCCCACACCGAAACCCCAACAACCACCCCCCCCCCCCGACCCTGACGACGACGAAACCGACCCCGCAGGACTCAACCGCCTCGAACACTCGCGAAACAAAGCCACCACCGCGTTCACGGAAGAGCAAGCCAACACCCTCCGCCATGCCACCCTCTGGGCCCCCATCGCTACCGAACACCCCACCCTCCACGACCCCCAAGCCCTCCTCGAACACGCCCACGACAACGAGATCGACCTCGTCGACATCGAACTCCCCCGCATCCTCGCCATCCCCCCTCACAAGAGCCCCAAACGCCTCCACCGCCAACTCGCCGACCAAGCACACACCATCACGAAACGCTCACCCGAACAAAGCGCTCGCGAAACCTTCCTCGACTACGTCACCGGCAAACTCCCCCAACGCTACCGAGAAAACCGCCTCGGCCGCGGCCTCGTGCAATCCATCGCCATCACGCTCACACAGGACGAACCCTGGACCCCCACCCCCGACGAACGAACCGTCACCATCCAACACATCCTCCAACGCGAACTCGAACAAAACCCCGTCGTCAACCTCCACGACCTCACCCAACGCCTCCTAGGCAGCGACAACCCCGAGATCGTGAACGAAGCCGCCAAACGGCTCACAAGCCAACACGACCACATCCACAAAACACCCGATGGCACCCTCATCGCGCTCACCTTCGACCGAAACTCCCCCGATGCCCTCTACGCCACCCGCCGACGCCTTGCAGCCCACGTCGGCCAAAAGAAAGCCAACGAACTCATCGAAACGTACGTCCGAGAGGCAACCCACCATGAATGACCCGCAAGACAACCTCGTACGCCTAAGCAACGACTGCCTCGTCATCCTCGTCGGACGAACCGGACTCCGCCTTGGCACCACCTTCCTCCACGGCATCGACGCCGAATACGGCCGACAAACCAAGGACCTCTGGAACGAAGGCCCCCAACACCTCGGCGACAACCTCCACCTTCGAGAATCCACCTTCTACGCCCCCAAACACCGCGACCAAACCGAAGACGAACTCCCCCCCTTCCGAGCCGTCGCGCTCGACCTCGACAGCAAAAGCGTCGAAGAAGCAGGCATACGCCACCGCCTCGCCGCGCAACTCAACTACACCGGCGGCGGCGCAGAGATGCTCTGGCCCGAAGGCTACACCGAAGCCGAGAAACTCAAAGACCAAATCACGAGCGTCCTCAACAAAGCCGGCGCCGGAAGCGTCCGAAACTTCATCCTCTTCCACGGCACAAGCCACGGCACCGGAAGCGGCCTCGCCTCCTGGCTCGTCGACTACCTCCGATCCGAATACGGCCAACGCCGAGAACAAGCCCGCAACCTCCTCACCTTCACCGTCACCCCCAGCGGCGACGCCCCCAAAGCGCTCCCCTACAAAGACACCGAAGCCGTCACGGGACCAAGCTACTACAACACCCTCCTCACCCTCAACACGCTCCTTGGCACCCGCCCCGGACAACCCACGATCCGCCCCGGCGCCTTCCGCACCCTCATCGTGACCATGGACAACCCCGCCACCGCGCGCGCCTGGCGCGAAGCCACAGGCCAATACCCCTCCTCCAGCACCTACGACGAGATCAACCACGCCATGGCACGCGCCGCCCTCGCCATCACAAGCCCCCTACGCTTTGGCCCCACCGATCTCGGCAACGTGTTCGTCTACTTCGCCCAAGACCACCCCGCCACCCTCACCTACCCCGCCATCTCCCCCCTCATCCCAAGCCAAGACGACGCCCCCTTCCAACTGGCCTACGACGCCCTCTACCACGGCGCCCTCGCCCAAGCCCCACCCAGCCTCCAACAATGCTACTTCCTCTTCCGAGGCAACGTCGACCGATCCAGCATCCGCCACGTGCAAGACCTCATGGAAGACCGCTTCAACTTCACCCCCGGCCTCTACAGCTGCGTCCCCGAACCCTCCCCCAACGTGCCCGTCGAATTCACCGCCCTCATCCGCCCCCAAGAACCCACGAACGCCCTCATAGGCACCCTCGAAAAAGCCAGCAAACTCCTCGAAGAAGAAGCCTACCTCCACACCTACGAAGGCTGGGGCTACGGCGCCAAAAGCCTCGAACAAAACATCCAACGCTTCACCCAACGCGTCCTCAACGACCAACCCATCACGCCCCCCAACGAATCCCCCCAAGCAAGCTTCGAAACGATCCAGGAGGCCCCCTGATGCTCCGGAAGAAAACCGACGACCCCGACGCCATCGAAGAACGACTCCGCAACCGGCTTGCCGACCTCGAAGGGCGCCTCGAAGACCAACAAAAAGTCAAACGCCTCGAAAACCACATCCAGAACCTCAACGAACAACACCGCCTCGAGAAAGAACGCATCCAACTCGAAGCCAAGAAAAAGATCGACGAAGCCAACGACGCGCTCCAAGCGTTCAAACAAGAAACGAAACAACGCTTCAAACAAGAAATCGACCGCCGACGCGCCATCCAACAACGCTTAACCCACTTCGACAAGAAACTACGAACCCTCCAAGAAAACAACCAAGCCCTCGCCGAGAAAGGCCTCCACATCGACCTCATCCCCCCACCCCCATCCACCGATCCCCAACAAGACCCCACAACGTACCTCGAACGCCTCACCCTCCACCTCGACCACGTGCAAGAACGCCTCGAACACATCCAAAACGCCCTCGGCGAAGGCGAACTCGAAACCCGAACCACAGGGACCGAGATCCTTGAAGACCAAACCCAAGCCCTTCTCTCCAACCCCAACCTCCGATCGAAAGCCCTCACCGTCAGCGAGAACGCGCGCCTCTTCGCCGACGACGACGCCAAGAACCAATACCACCAAGAGCTCCTCACACCCTACACGAACGCCATCCAACGCGTCCTCCAAGAGCACCAACGCGCCCACATCGTCCACGGCTGCGAAACCGCGCTGAACATCCTCAAAGACGCCTTCACCAACAGCCGCACATACCTCCTACGACGAAGCGAAGACCTCGACGGGTTCCACCTTGAACCCGACGTGATCACGGAACGCTTCCAAGAACAAGGCGAAGACGCCCAACAACGCATCGAAACCATCCTCGACAACGCCCGCGCGCTTGGCCCCGTCGACTTCTTCGAGAACCTCAACACGACGCTTGCCCGCGCCCTCGAACGCGGCGACGAAGGCGCCAACGAAGCCGCATGGATCCTCAGCGACGTCACCGTTCACCTCCTCGAACACGAACACGTCCGCAACTGGCTCGAAAACCAACACTAACACTCCCCCCCACCGCAACCAACCGATTGCACCCCATACTTGACCCCCCACGCTCATCCCGACCACCGGAAGGCCGCCAGGGAGCGGACATCACTCAATCGTGTCCCGTCGCCGAACCCCTCACCGGCGGCGGGCACTCGCCTCCCTAAACCCTCACCCTCCATAGCCACAAACCCGCCAACAAGCCGTTACTCTATAAACCACGAAAACCCTCCAAGCCGCAGGAAGGAGTGGAGCCGCATGAGCACCCTGAAGGACCTCGCCGAGGCATTCCAAGCCCTCAGCAACGAAAACCGCCTTAAGATCCTGAACCAACTCCGTGAACCCCACGGGTACAACGAGATCATGCTGGCCCCCACCCGGGACCAGGACCCCCACGGATCCCCCAACCGAACCATCAGCCGACAAGCCGTCCGAAAACACATCAAGAAACTCGCCGAACACGACCTCGTCGCACCCACCAACCACGAAGGCAACAAAAACCAATACGTCGTCAACCACGCCCGCCTCTTCGCCCTCTTCGAACAAGCCCGCAACCTCGCCAGTAACGAACCCACCATCCCCCCCCAACGTTACACCCTCGACCTTCAAGACCCACACCCCCCACCCGCCCCAACCAAACCCCACCTGGCCCTCGCCAAAGGAGTCCAAGAAGGCCGCACCTTCCCTCTCGACCAAGAAACCACCCTCATCGGTCGCGATTCCAACGCGGACGTGCCCCTCACCTACGACGCCTTCACCAGCACCCGGCACGCCCGCATCCTCAAACAAGACGACACGCACCTGCTCCACGATCTCCCCGAGAACAAGAACGGCACCACCCTCAACTGGCGCCCCCTCAAGAAAGGAGCCACGGCCCCCCTAACCCCCGGGGACGCCATCGGCATCGGTCGAAGCCTCCTCATCTACCGCGCCTAACCCACGACCCAGCGCCTCAACGAACGCCCGCATGCTTTCAGGACGATCCCCCCGGTCACGAGCCAGAGCACCTCCCACGGCATCCTCCAACCCCTCAGGGATATCCCCAGGCGGGACGCCTCGAACGATCGCATCCTCCACCTCGAACCGAGAACGCCCCTCCACGGGCACATGATGCCGCCCCGTGGCCACGTAATACGCCACTGCGCCCAACTGGAACACGTCCGTACGCACCGAAACCACCTCCTCCAAACACTGCTCCGGCGCCATCCACGCCAACGTGCCCAAAGCCAAGGCCTCCTCCGTCAACGTGGCCCCCGACCAACCCCCCTCCGGAGCCTCCTGAACCGTCCCATAATCGATGATCACCGGCGACCCATCCTCCCTCATCACGATGTTCTCAGGCTTCAAATCAAGATGAAGCAACCCCGCATCATGCAACCGATCCACCGCACAACCT